>JBOGDG010000006.1:0-20444 GCA_050701655.1 Micromonosporaceae bacterium | reverse complement strand
TACGCCAGCACCAGGCTGGCGAGGAACGCGAGCCCCGCGAACACCGTCGCCACCACCCGCGCCCGGTAGTCCAGCCGCAGCGGCATCAACCCGACCACCAGCGCACCCAACGCGGGGATCAACAGCATCCCGACCAGCACAAACGTCATTCGGGGCCCCCGCGGAAACGTGGAGCGGAGCGGAGCGTTTTCGTGGGGTGGATCATGTCAGCACCCCCGCTAGCGCGGCCGCGGCGCCGATCAGGAAGGCGCCGCCGAGCACCGCGACGGCGTACCCGGGAAGACCCCGCCGGTGTACGGCGGCGAGCAGCTGCCCGAGGCCCAACGCGCCGGTGCCGGTGCCTTCCACGGCGCCGTCGACAAGGCGTTCGTCGGCGCCGCGTACCAGCCGGGCGACGGCGTGGGCCGGGCGTACCACCAGGAAGTCCTGTACGTCGTCGAGGTAGAAGGCACGGGCGAACGTGGCGCGGGCAGGACCCAGCGCGCGGGCCGGGTCGGCGGCGGTGTCACGCCGCCACGTCAGCCACGCTCCGGCGCCGCCCAGCGCGGTCAGCCCCAGCACCACCAGCGTCAGCGGCAGATCGAACTCCGGCAGCGCCGTCAACCAGGCCGCACCCGCCCCGTCCGGCTGGTACGCGAACCGGCCACCCTCCGGGATCGGCCAGAACGCGATCACCATCCCGAGCAGCGCCGACGGTACGGCGAGCACCAGCAGTGGCCAGCCCATCAGCGACGGCGGGTCATGCGGTCTGGCGTCGTGCCGGGCGGCGCCGCAGAACGTACGCAGCCACAGCCGGGTGGCGTACCACCCGGTGACCAGCACCGTCAGCAGGCCGCTGGCCAGCACCAGCCACGCCGTCCACGACGGGCCGGTGAAGCCCGGCTCGACCGGGCCGAACCAGCCGCCGCCACCGGGCAGCCCGCTCTCCGAGGTGACCCGGGTCCCGTGCGCCGCCGCCTCCCACGCCACGCCGAGCACGCTCTCCTTGCTCCAGAACCCGGCGAACGGCGGCAACCCCACCAGCGCGGCCAGCCCGATCGTCATGGTCCAGAACGTCACCGGTACGCCCCGCCGCAGCCCACCCATCCGCGACATCAGGTTGGAGCCGACGGCGTGGATCACCGCCCCCGCGGCGAGGAACAGCAGCGCCTTGAACGCCGCATGCGTCAGCAGATGGAACGTCGACGCCGCCAGCGAGCCGACCGCCAGCGCCGCCGCCATGTAGCCGATCTGGCTGACCGTCGACCAGGCGAGCACCCGCTTGATGTCGTCCTGTGCGGTGGCGGCGAGCGCGCCGAGCAGCATCGTGATCGCCGCCGACACGGCCAGGGTGGCGAGCGCGATCGGGGCGGCCTGGTAGATCGGCATCAGCCGGCCCACCACGTAGACACCCGCGGCGACCATGGTGGCGGCGTGGATCAGCGCCGAGATCGGGGTGGGGCCGGCCATCGCGTCCGGCAGCCAGGTGTGCAGCGGGAACTGCGCGCTCTTGCCCGCCACCCCCGCCAGCAGCAGCAACCCGGCGGCGGTCAGGGTGCCGATCCCGATCTGCCCGGCGTCCACCGCGGCGAGTACGTCCGCGATCCGGAAACTGCTCGCCGCCAGCCCCAGCAGCACCACGCCGAGCCAGAAGCCGACGTCGCCGACCCGCGTTACCAGGAATGCCTTCACCGCCGCGCCGGGCGCCTCGGGCAGCCGCCGGTCATGGCCGATCAGGAGGTACGAGCAGATGCCCATCACCTCCCAGCCGATCAGCAGCTGCACCAGGTCGGAGGCGACCACCACGTTCAGCATCGCGGCGGTGAAGAGTGAGACCTGGGCGGCGTACGGGGCGTACCGGTCGTCGTCGCGCAGGTACGCCACCGAGTAGAGCTGCACCGCGCTGGCGACCACCCCGACGGCGATCGCGACCAGGGCGGCGATCGCGTCCACGCGTACCCCCGCGCTGATCGCGGCGTCGCCGAAGCGCACCACCGTGACGGCCGAGGAGACCGGGCCGGACAGCCCGAACACGAGCAGCACCGCCGCGAGCAGCGCCACCGTGCAGGAGCCGACGCCCAGCACCGCCGCCGCCCGCCGCGCGCGCAGCGGCAACAGCAACCCCGCCAAGGCAGCCGCGAACGGCACCAGCGGCAACGACGCCGCAAGCACGGTCACGTTCACCGGCCCACCCCCGCGGGCTCGTCGGCCGGCGTCGCCTCGGGGAGTACGGTGCCGTCGCCGGCGTCGATGCCGTCGGTCGTCACGGTGCGGCGCAGCCGGTAGAGCTGCAGCACGATCGCCAACCCGACTCCGATCTCCGCCGCCGCCAGCACGATCACGAACAGTGTGAACACCTGCCCGGTGCCGGCACGGCCGAGCGACGCGTCGGCGGTCACCAGCACCAGATTGACCGCGTTGAGCATCAGCTCGACCGCCATCAGCACCAGTACGGCGTTGCAGCGCACCAGCACGCCGTACACCCCGATGCCGAACAGCAGCGCAGCCAGCACGTAAGGAATCACCGGATGCATCAGCGGCCTCCGCCGTCCCGGGGGCTTCCCACGTCGGGGCGGGAGATGACGATCGCGCCGATCAGCGCGGCCAGCAGCAGCACCGAGAGCACCTCGAACGGCAGCACCCACTGCCGGAAGATCAGCTCACCGAGCTGCCCGGCGCCGCCCACCTCCGGCAGCGGCACACTCGACCACCGGTACGCGCCCACCAGCAGCGCCGCCAACCCGCCGCCGGCACCGGCCCCGATCAGGATTCCGGGGGTACGCCCCCGGTCCAGATCCACGCTCCGCCCGATCGGGGCGCGGGTCAGCATCACCGCGAACAGCAGCAGCACGACGACGGCGCCGACGTACAGCAGGACCTGCACCCACGCCACCAGCTCGGCGCCGAGCACCAGATAGCAGCCGGCCAGCCCGCCGAGCGCCACCACCAGCCACAGCCCGGCGCGTACCAGGTGGGCGGTGGTGACCACCAGCAGCGCGGCGCCGAGGGTCACGGCGCCGAGCGCGAGCAGCAGAAAATCAGCGGTAGTCACGTCGCCGCGCCTTCCCGATGCGTCCGCGGCCGATCATTCATGGCCGCCATCCTGCCGTGTACGGCCGCCGCAAGCGAGCACCACCCCCGTACGCCCGCCGTCGGGTCCGTCATCGGGAGGGATCCGCGTGGCCCACGACCGGCTCGCGACCACCGCCGGGAACCCCTGGTACGCCGGCTGTACGCCTGCTTCCCCCGTCCGGACCGGCTGTTCTTCCTCGACGTACCGCCGGAGATCGCGCAGCGGCGAGTCACCGCCCGCGGCAGGGACCACGAGGAGCTGAGCTACCTGACGGCGCTGCGGGAGGCGTACCGGTCGCTGCCGGAGTCCGCCGAGTTCACTGTGATCGACGCGTCGGGCTCGAAGGAGGCCGTCGCCGAGGAGCTGCGCCGCCAGCTGCGACCGGAGTCGCAGCCGGACTGACGTGACCGTCAGCTGTCAGCCGCTGCGGCTGCCGCCGCTTTCTCCGCGGCGGTGACCTCTTTCGCCGGCTCGCCGTTGGGGTCGTGCGCCGGCGGCGCCGGTACGGTCGGCATCCACTCCCCGAGCCGGTCCTTCTCGTGCAGCAGGTTGCGGATGTCGTGCTCGGCGTACTCGAACTCGGGCGACCAGAACAGCGCGTCGAATGGGCACGCCTCGATGCAGATGCCGCAGTACATGCAGAGCGAGAAGTCGATCGCGAACCGGTCCAGCACGTTCTTCTGCCGGGACCGCGCCGCCCCCGGAGGCGTGAACTCCTCCTTGTGGGAGTCGATGTAGATACACCAGTCCGGACACTCCCGGGCGCAGAGCATGCAGACCGTGCAGTTCTCCTCCAGCAGCGCGATCACGCCGCGCGACCGGGGCGGCAGGTCGGGCTCGACGTCCGGGTACTGCTGGGTGCCCGCGCGCCGCGTCATCGTCTTCAGAGTCACGGCCAGCCCCTTGGCCAGCCCAATCCCCGGTACGCCGCTCATGCGCCCATACTGCCTGCTGTCCCGGCATCAGACGAGCCCGACCCCGTGAGGACTGGTACGGATGCCGGCCCGCATGGTGGCGATGCTCAGGGAGGCACGTGATGTCGCAGAACGAGCCGGGCTTCCTCGAACTGCTGGAATCAGCCCAGCACTCGGTGATGCACCTGGAGATGCGTGACTGGTACGACGTTGGCGACGAAGCCGACGACTTCGAGAAGTGGAAGTGTACGGGGCGGCGCGACGCCGACCCCACATCGGACTACTGGACGCCCTGGGTCGATCTGATGAGGCAGACGATCGCCCGTGGCGTCACGGTCCGCCGAGCTCGCATCGTCTCGCAACCGGTGACCGACTACATCAGGTACGAGCACGCCGGCACGACCGTCAACATCTTCGCAGGCGAGCTGGTCCGCTGGCTCCCGCGGCGACACGCATCAGACCTGGGCCTGCCAGGCAACGACTGCTGGGAGTTCGACGGCAGGGCCGTGCTGTTCAACCACTTCGACGGCAACGGGGACTGGTCCGAACCTCGGTGGGAAGTGCGTACGGAGCCCGCAGTCGCCCGGCTCGTCACCGCCGCCTTCGAGGCCGTGTGGGAACGGGCCATCCCGCACGAGAATTTCACGGTCTGACCAGACCGGCGCCCAGCCCCGTATGGGCCCGGCGACGGAGCTACTCGTGTTGGTAGTCACGCAGCGCCGACGCCATGCTCCAGACGGTCTCGAATGCCTGGCGGCACGTCGCCACCGTCTGTACGTCGTCTGTGGTCTCGAAAGAAGCGTTGGTCCCGTTACCGGCGTAGTGCAGGAACAGCACCAGTGCGTCGTCGAACACGTAGAAGTCCCCGCTACCCGGCAGGGATACGTTCGTCAGGCGGGATCGGGAGACGTAGCGAATGTCTTCCCCGGCCTCGATGAACACGTTGGCGTGGCTCATGGTCCACCGCTGGTAATCGCTGATCGGCTCTGACACGACACGGGCGCGACGGCACCTTCTACCCGCCGCGGCGTGACCGCGCAGCACCTCCAGGTACCAGTCGAGCCAGACCAGGTCGTCGTGCTCGCCCCTACGCCACTTGGCCATATGGGGAAGCTCGACCTCAGTGCCGTACGAATCGCGGGTCTCCAGATGCACGAATGACTTCGTGATTCGAGACCAAGCCTCTTGGGGTAACGAACAACGATGAAGACGCTCGTGCTGTGGGATATCGATCACACGCTGATCGAGAACGGTGGGGTCAGCAAGGAGACATATGCTGCCGCCTACGAGATTCTCACCGGCGCGAGCCCGAAACATCGTCCACAGACCGACGGCCGGACTGATCCAGCGATCATGCGAGATCTCTTCGCGAGCCACAACACGGACTTCACGGGATCAGACGACAAGGACCTATTTCCCGCACTGATCCAGGCCATGCGGGCCAATCGAGATGCACTCGCCACTCGCGGCTACCCCTTGCCGGGCGCCGAAGAGGTCTTGCGTGCGCTGCAGGCCGATGCGTCGATCGTGCAGTCGGTGTTGACGGGCAACATCGTCGAGAATGCTATGGCCAAACTTCAACCCTTCGGCCTCCACAAGTACGTGGACTTTGACGTGGGCGGCTACGTCTCCGACGAGAGCGACCGGGAGCGATTGGTACCGGTAGCGCAACGACGCGCCTCGAAGAAGTACGGATGTGATTTCAGCCGAGACTCGACCGTACTCGTGGGAGATACGCCGAGAGATGTCAGCGCCGCTGTCGACGGCGGTGCACAGGTGATCGCCGTGGCCACAGGGATCTACACCGAAGACACGCTCCGGGATGCCGGAGCGGACGCGACCCTCCCGGAGCTGACAGACCTTGATTCGTTCCTGCGAGCGCTCGCCGCCCTCAGCCGGTCCCACGCAGGGGACGCTGACGCGCTCAACCTGCGGTCCTCGTCTCCTCCACAATCCATCGGAGGTACGCGGGATTGCCGCCCTTGATCGGCGTCACGACTACGCACGGCACCTCGTACGGGTGCGAACGGTCGGCACGAGCCACTATCTCCGGCACCAGCTCGACCCTGGTGTGAAGCGCCACCCGCGCCTCTGACCTGTCGTGAATGTCGCCACGCCAGCGGTAAACGGACCGGATCTCGGCGACGTGGTGTCCGGCCGCGCAAAGCCTGTCATCGACCAACTCGCGCGTGAACGTCGCGAGCCACTCCGCGTCGGGCGCGGTGATCACCACCTCGCAGACCTCCGTCACAAAGCTCCACTCCCATCGGTGCCGAAATCGAATCAGCAACAGGCCCGACCAGCGCCGCCTGCGCAGGCCGCAGCACCGCCGAGCGGGTACTGGAGGCGGGTCTAACCGTCGGGTAGCGCTTGCTCATGCGCCCGTCCTGCCTCCCGTCCGGGCGTGGGAGGAGCGCGACCCGGGCGCGAGCCACCGTGCACCGTCGTGCGCACGGACCGCTGGCGCGCCGTCGCCCAATGCGTCGAGGATCCGTACAGCGAAGGTCTCCGCCATCCGCTCGGACACCATCTCGGGGGTCCACCAGTCGACCGCCGCAACCTCGTCGGTGGGACCGGGGACTCCGTCGACGACCCGCGCCCGGAACACCAGCGCGACGATGCCGCGCTTGACGTGCTTGTACGCCCCGGTGAGCCGCTCGGCCTCGATGGCCAAACCGATCTCCTCGTACACCTCACGGCGCAGGCCGTCCTCAATCGGCTCAGTAATCTCCAGGACCCCGCCAGGCGGCTGCCAGTGCCCGTTGTCTCGCCGCTGGGTGACAAGCACTCGACCTTCATCGTCGACGATGACAGCCGCCACGCTGACCGAGTGCAGTGGAGCGTCGCCCACGTCAGTCCTCCCGTACGAAGTCGCAGTGCACGGCGGTCGCATCATCATGTCGCTTATGTCGTGGCGAGAGGTGCCCATCAGCGTCGGCACGCTCGGCTGCCCGTACGATGGAAATGAGGTGGCGCGGACCCTGGCGGTCGAGCACGTCGAGCAGCCCGGACCAATCGAACAGGCCAAACGTGTCGACTGCGCGGGATGCACCGTCCGTGAGCAATGCGGCTCGGCGCAGACGCAACGGACCGGTGTGCGGCACTGTCCCAGTGAGTGCCTGGTGCGCCGCCGCGGGATTCGCCGCGGCGATCCAGTAGCCGCCCTGGCGGTTTACCTGCCGGTGCCGCGACGTGACCAGTTCACGCAGTCGAGATGCCCGATCTACGCTGCCGAAGGCACCAACACCCACCACCGCTGCCTCGCGCAGCCGCTGGCGCGTCTGCTGCAACCGCATGTCGGTGATCACTTCGACCGTGCCACCACGATCCAGCACCAACGGGCTGTCGCACAACACAAGGTAGTCGACCGAAACTCGACGGGTACGCAGCATGCAGACGGTGGACTGGGGCGTACCCGGGTGCTCAAGATCGCAGGTGGCGCCGTGATCGCCTCGAACTGCCTCGATAGCAGCGGCGAGCACATCGGACAACAGGGCGGTCGGATCCGAACCATGGACCGTCATCAAGTGAGCGCCAAGCCGACGGACGTACCACGCGGGCCCATGTGCGCAGCCGGTGTCCACGCCTGCCGGTACGGTCACGCCGTCGAGAACCGCGACGAAGTCAGGCGCGACCACCGCGTAGTCTTCGTTGATTGTCGCGTCCGGCGATGCCTCCGTGGCGGCCCGTACCTCCATCACGGTGTGCCCTGACCCGGTGGCGTGGTCACGGCATCGTCCCAGCCGTACCGCAGAGTCCACAGGTGACCCGGCAGCACATGGAATGCCACCTCCACGGGCCGGTCGTCCGAAGTCAGCGCGACGTGCACGATGTCGAAGACGGGCTGAGTCGCCTCCAGGTGCAGGATCCGACGCTCGACATCGTTCGGCATCCGTACGTTGACATCTTCCGCGAAACGAGCCACTGGGTATCCCAGCTCGGCGAGCCGAGAGTACGAGCCACCAGTTCCTACGTCGGCCTGAAGCAAAGCACTGCCCCCGACGATGTCCCATGGGTAGTAGCTGTCGGCGATCTGGGTCGGTTCATCATTCGCGTACAGCACACGTGGTCTGATTAGGACATCGTCGCCTCCGGCGACGCCGAGTGCTCTGGCGACATCAGGAGTGGCCGACATCCGCCGGATATCCCCGTAGTCAGTGCGAGACCGCAGATTGAGCTCACGCGCCTCGACCTCACCCGCGCCAGTGCCACGCTCACGCGCGCCGTACCGCTGCTTGGCATCGCGAATTATCTGAGGCAGCGACCGTACGTACGTGCCCGCACCTCTCCTGACCTTCACCAGGCCAGCGGTACGGAGCAGTCCGATCGCCCGGTTGACGGTCACCCGAGACGTGCCCAGCTCAGCAGCCAATGCCGGCTCACTGGGAAGCGCCGATCCGGGCGGGTAGGTGCCATCGAGGATCCGGGCTCGCAGCCAGTCGGCGATCTGCTCGTACTGCGCCTTTGGCGGCTGCACGACGGTCACGCTGCTACGGCTCCTGCCTGCCTGTAAGACATCAGACCGGCTCACCATAGCCGCGATGCGGCTGGTTGTACCACAACCGCTGCCGGGCTTGACTGACCGCGTGGGAGCAGACAAGATGTCTTACATCTTTCCTATTCTGGATCGGACCCACGGCAGCTGGTCGGCTGCAATAGGCGGTGAACGATGTGGCAGCTGGTCCCGGCCCTACTGTCGACGTTGACAGTCGGCTTCTTGTGCGGGCTGCTGACGTTCCGGCGGAGCCTGCGTTGGTGTCGGAGCTGCGGAGAGACGCTGACCTGTCCCCGCTGCCTGCCCCGCCGGGGGCACTCCGCGTGAGCGAGGCATTCCCCAGGCGGCCAGCGCCGCACCACCGGGCACCGACCGCCGCCGAGATCGAACAGGCACTACACGACTTCGCGCTGCACATCCCGTCGCTGGTCTCCCACCAGTGCCTCGCCGCCGGCTGCGGACAGTGGCCGTGCCGCCAGTACCGCCACGCGGTCGCCGTGCTGGACCGAGCGGGACTCCTCGACGTGAACGGGCAACTTCGTGGCCAGTGACCCGCGAATGTCGTAATGGTGGTCAACCAGTCGATGGTCGCCGCCGGAATGGGCGTCACGGTGCTGCCGGGCCTCGCCCTGCGGGCACACCGTACTCCCGACATCCACGCCACCGAGCTGCCGCGCCACCCCCGCCAGATCTACGCGGTGACGTACGGCGACCCACCCGACCCGCCGGCCACCACCGCACTCCTGACCGCCATCCAGGAAGCCCTGTAACCCGCGTGCCCGACTCTCCGCATCGGCCGCGGCTTGTGGCTCGGGGCCGCGCTTCGCGGACAATGGTCGCGGGTCCACAGTTGACTTTCGCCTCCCCGCTGGTGAACGCTCGTGCAAGTTGACGTAAGCCGTTCGACACGGGAGGCGGCCATGGCACTACGGTTCATCGGGATCGATCCCAACACCGGAGACGATGGTTCCCCGACGATCTGGGTGGACTTCGACAGACAAGAGCTGGTGTTCCAGGGATGGAAGGCTCACGAGGAGTTGGAGGCCGAGTGCGCCGCGTTCGAGGTCCCCGGCCACGCGGTGGGAATTCCCGCCAACGAAGCGGTGATCCGGATGCCGGTCCGTATGGCGTCGACGATTAGGGAGGCATGTGATGTCGCAGAAAGAGCCGAGCGTTCGGGGCCTGCTGGACTCGGCGCAACACTCGGCGATGCACCTGGAGATGCGTGACGCGTACAGCGTCGCCAACGAGGCCGACGACTTTGAGGTCTGGACGCGGACCGGGCAGTGCGACACAGACCCCACCTCGGGTAGACGGGCGTCCTGGGTCGAGCAGATAAAGCGGACGGTCGCCCGCGGCGTCGCCGTCCGACGGGCTCGTATCGTCTCGGAGCCGGTCTCGGACTACATCAAGTACGAGCACGCCGGGACGGTCGTCAACATCTTCGCGGGCGAGATGGTCCGCTGGCTCCCCAGGCGACAGGCCTCGGACCTGGCCCTGCCCGGAAACGACCTCTGGGTGTTCGACGGCACCACCGTGCTGTTCAATCACTTCGACGGCAACGGAGACTGGGCCGAGCCCCGCTGGGAGCTGCGGACCGAGCCTGCAGTCGCTCAGCTGGTCACCACCGCCTTCGAGGCGGTCTGGGAGCGAGCCGTCCCGCACGAGAAGTTCACTGTCTGAACGAGCACAGAGCAGGTCCCGTGGCTGAGTCCCCTTCGTCCGGCGCACAGGCTGCCCGGGAGGTGCTGGCCGCCCGGCTGCGGGACCTGCGCCTCGACGCCGAGCTCACCGGCCAGGAGCTGGCTCGCCGGTGCGGCTGGAGCGCCGCGAAATCCTCGCGCATCGAGCACGCCCGGACCCCGCCGTCCGACGCGGACGTCCGGGCGTGGTGCGCGGCCTGCGGCGCCGAGGACCAGGCAGCCGATCTGGTGGCCGCCAACCGGCAGGCCGACCAGATGTACGTCCACTGGAAGAAGCTGCACCGCCACGGGATGAACTGGGTCCACCGAGCGAGCGTTCCGCTCTACCAGCGGACCAAGCTGTTCCGGGTCTACTGCTCGAACGTCATCCCCGGCATGGCGCAGACCCAGGAGTACGCAGCGGCGCTGCTCTCCACGATCGCGACCTTCCAGGGCACCCCCGACGACTCCCAGACCGCCGCCGCCTCCCGCGTCGAACGCTCCCAGGTCCTCTATGAGGGCGACCACCGGTTCGCGCTGCTGCTGGAAGAGACCGTGCTCCACTACCGCATCGGCGACGCCGCGACGATGGCTGGCCAGCTCGGCTACCTGCTCTCCGTGATGGTGCTCCCCAACGTGAGCGTGGGGATCATCCCCGCCGACGCACCCAGGCGGATGTGGCCACTGGAGGCCTTCTACCTGTTCGACGACAGTCAGGTCCACGTCGAGCTGCTGACTGCAGAGGTGACTGTCACCGCACCGAGCGAGATCGCCATGTACGCCAAAGCCTTCGCCGAACTCGCCGGGAACGCCGTGTACGGGGCTCCCGCGAGAGCGCTCATCACCGGCGTAATCAACTCGCTCGACTAATTGCCGTGCAAGGTCATGCAATATAGTTGAGCGAGAATCGGCCGCATCCCTAGCGTGGGCGAATGACTACCAGGAGTCCACGAGCCACCACGACGCTCCCCGCCCCAGCAGCCGCCGACAACCGGCCGACAGCGCCTCCGCGTTCCCTCAGAACAACGGCACGGCCACGGCGTGGGCCGGGAACGAACGGCGCATGATGTGGGAGACCGCTTCCATGCTCCTGGCCGCGATCACGCTGGGCTTCGTCTGCGGTCTGCTGGTGTTCAAACGGAGCCTGCGGTGGTGTCGGAGGTGTGGCGAGACACTGACCTGCCAACGCTGCCTGCCACGCGGGAGGTATTCCGCGTGAGCGAAGCCTTCCCCCGGAGGCCGGCGCCGCACCACCGGCCGCCTACCACTGCCGAGATCGCGCAGGCGCAGCACGACTTCGCGGTGCACATCCCGTCGCTGTTCACGCACCAGTGCCTCGCATCCGGATGTGGACGGTGGCCGTGCCGCCCGTACCGCCAGGCCGTGGCGGTACTGGATCGGGCCGGACTGCTCGACGTCGACGGACAGCTCCGTGACGCCACTGAGCCGGCGAATGTCGTACCCCGCTGCCATACTCGCCCCATGACCGAGCAGCTCCCCTCCCGCTGGGAAGGCGTCGAGGACCGGATCCCCCCGGAGCCTGGATGAGTTGCACGGCCCGACGGACGGCGTGCTCGCCCTGCCTCTGCACCTGTGCTGGTCGGGGATGCGCGAGTTCGATCTGGGCAACTACCGGCAACGGCTGGCGGCGTACCACATCGGGTCGTGGACGGCGACGTCGAGGTCGAGGAGCCCTCGTACCCGGACTGGTATCGCTAGGCCTTTAGGACTGGGGCGTCGTACCGGAGGATCGCTGCGTCCCGGGTGACCAGCGTCAGCTCCTCGGTGCTCGCCTGCGCGATCAACATCCGGTCGAACGGGTCTCGGTGGACCATGGGTAGGCGGGCCGCGGCGACGGCGTGCTCCGGCAGGACCGGCAGCATTCGAAACCGGTTCTGGATGATGAGCTCTGGCAGCTCCTCCGGAGCAACGATCTTGCCCATCGCCTGCTTGATCGCGAACTCCCAGATGGTCGCCGCGCTGACGTACACCTCTGGCTCCTCGTCGATGTAGCCCTTGATCTCGTCGGAGAGCGTGTCATCGTCGGTGAGCCACCAGAGCACGACGTGGCTGTCGAGCAGCAGTCTCACGGCGTACCCAGGAAGCTGTCGGCGATCTCCTCGTTGACCTCGGCGGAATCCCAGTCCGCGGCCAGCACGAGCGTGCCCTTGAGCGAGCCACGGCCGGCCCGCCGCACCACCCGCTCGATCGGCACCACCTTGGCCACCGGAGTCCCCGCCCGGCTCAGGATGATCTCCTCACCGCGCTCCACCCGCTCCACGATCCGAGACAGGTGGGTCTTCGCCTCGTGGATGTTGAACTGCGCTGCGGCTTCCGCCATCACAACCTCCTTAGCTAAGGAGGTTAGTCCACAGCAGCTGGCCCGGTCCAGAGCGTCACGTGGCGACCACGACCGCGGCCGTCAGCACGAGCTGGCCGAGCGCGACCGGGACCAGGACCAGCCAGCACAGGCGTTGCAGCTGGTCGGCCCGCAGCCGGGGGTACGTCACCCGCAGCCACACGATCACGAAGCTGACCGCGAACACCTTCACCAGGGTCCACAGCCACCCCAGCTCGGCGTCCATGAAGGGACCCTTCCACCCGCCGAGGAACAGCACCGTAGTCAAAGCGGCGATCACGATGATGCCGACGTACTCGGCGAGCAGGAAGAACGCGAACCGCAGCCCGGTGTACTCGGTCAGGTACCCGAACACCAGCTCCGAGTCGGCGATCGGCATGTCGAACGGTGGACGCCGGATCTCCGCCAGCCCCGCGATGAAGAACACCGCCAGCGCCGGCGCCTGCCACAGCAGCCACCACGGCCGCCAGGCTTCCACGATCCCGGTCAGCGACAGTGTCCCGGCCGCCATCGCGACGGACGCGGCGGCGAGTACGAACGGCAGCTCGTACCCGAGTAGCTGGGCGGCGGCGCGCAGCCCGCCGAGCAGGCTGTACTTGTTGGCGCTCGCCCAGCCGGCCATCAGCACCGCGACGATCCCGACGCCCACGATGGCGAGCACCAGGAACAGCCCGATATCGAGGGGCTGCGCCACCAGGTCGCCGGGGCCGAGCGGGATCACCAGCAGCGCGACCAGGTACGGCACCAGCGCCACGATCGGCGCCAGCCGGAACACCGACTTGTCGGCGGCGCGTGGCACCACTTCTTCCTTCTGTACGAACTTGATGCCGTCGGCGATCAGCTGCGCCCAGCCGTGGTACGCGCCGGCGTACATCGGGCCGAGCCGGCCCTGCATGTGCGCCATCACCTTGTGTTCCATCTGGCCCACGATCAGCGGCAACGTCAGGAACGCGGCGACCACGGCACCGATCCGCAGCGCCAGCTCCAGCCACAGCGGCATCACCCGTCACCACCCTCCGGCGGGCTGCCGGCCTGCGGTCCCCATTCATTCGGATCTGGTACGCCGGGCGGCCGCATCGGCTGGCGCTTCCCGCGCGCGGGTGCGGCGTGGGACTCGCCGGGCTCCTTCGCACCGGGCCACGGCTTCGCGACCCGGGACGCGAGCACGAACTCCTTGCGCAGCGGGTGTCCCTCGAACTCGTCGGGCAGCAGCAGCGGCTTCAGCCCCGGGTGCCCGTCGAAGCCGACGCCGAACATCTCGTACGTCTCCCGCTCGTGCCACGCCGCGCCGGGGAACAGCTCCACCACCGACGTCAGCCGCGCGTCCTCGCGCGGGACCCGGGTCCGCAGCAGCACGCCGAACCGGCCCGGCACCGACCACAGGTGGGCCACCACGGCGAAGCCTTCCTCCAGCTCATCGACCGCGGAGAGCCAGTCGAAGAACCCACAACCCAGCTCGTCCCTCACGGTCCGCACCGCTTCTGTCCACCGATCCGGGGGTACGTCAACCACGGCCCGCGCATGGTCGTTGCCCCCCGACACGCTGGCCTGGCACGGCTCACCGAGCAGCTCCACGAGCCGGCTGCCAACCTCCTCGGGCGTCATGCCCGCGATCCTACGGGCCACGACCGACTCACCGTCCGCCGCTGACGTCGAGGATGGTGCCGGTGACGTACGAGGCCTCGTCGGAGAACAGCCACAGGATCGCCGGCGCGATCTCGTCCACGGTGCCGGGGCGGCCCAGCGGCGGGGTGCCGCCGACCCGGTCCAGCCGACCGGGTGCCTGCATCTCGGTGTCGACCAGCCCGGGGCGTACCGCCGCCACCCGGATCCCGTCGGCGGCGACCTCCTTCGACAGGCCGATCGTGAACGCGTCGACGCCGGCTTTCGCGGCGGCGTAGTCGACGTACTCGCCGGGGCTGCCGAGCACCGCGGCACGGGAGGAGACGTTGACGATCATGCCGCCGGCGCCGCCGCGCCGGGTGGACATCCGGCGTACCGCCTCCCGGGCGCACAGCAGTACGCCGGTGAGGTTGACCGCGACCACCCGTTCGATCCGCTCGGCGGTGAACTCCTCCAGCCGCTGCAGCGGCCCGACGATGCCAGCGTTGTTGACCAGCGCCCGCAGCGGCCCCACCTTGTTCTCTACGTCGGCGAACAGCGCCACCACGTCGGGCTCGCTCGCCACGTCGGCGCGGAACGCCGCCGCCCGCGCCCCGGCCGCCTCGCAGTCGGCGACCACCTGCGCCGCCTGCTCATCCTGGGTCCGGTAGCTGATCGCCACGTCCCACCCGCGCCGGGCGGCGAGCCGCGCGGTGGCGGCGCCGATCCCCCGGCTGCCGCCGGTAACGAGGACTGTCGGTCGTGTCATGCGGACCACCTTCTCAGGAACCGAACCGAAACTGTCACAGCGCCGCCCTATGGTCGCCGGCATGAGCATTCAGATGGGTGGCGTGACGATCGACTGTGAGGACCCGCGCGGCCTCGCCGAGTTCTGGACCAAGGCGGTGGAGTACGAGATCACCCAGGATTACGAAGGCTTCTTCGTGATGCTGTCGCCGACGGACGGCAGCGGTGGCTACATCGGGCTGCAGAAGGTGCCCGAGAAGCGGGTCGGGAAGAATCGCGTACACATCGACTTCGCCACCCAGGATCGGGTCGCGGAGGTGGAGCGGCTCGTCGGGCTCGGCGCCACGGCGGTTGCCGAGCACACTGTCCCCGGCCTCACCTGGAGCGTGCTGCGGGATCCTGAGGGCAACGAGTTCTGCGTCGGCTCCCACCACGGCTGAGCCGAGCCGATCAGCGTGGCGTGACCGGGGGTGCGGTGAGCGCGGCGGCGCCCGTACCCCCGGCGCGGCCGTCACTGGTGATCGGCCGGTCGTCGCGCGCCAGACCGCCGAAGCCGGCCTGCTCGGCGGCGATCTTCTCCTGCAGCCGCAGGATGCCGTGCAGCAGCGCCTCCGGCCGCGGTGGGCAACCGGGCACGTAGACGTCGACCGGGATCAGCTGGTCGACGCCCTTGGTCACCGAGTAGGAGTCCCAGTACGGCCCGCCACAGTTGGAGCAGGCGCCGAAGGAGATCACGTACTTCGGCTCGGGCATCTGGTCGTAGAGCCGCTTCACCGCCGGCGCCATCTTGTCGGTGACGGTGCCGGAGACCACCATCAGGTCGGCCTGCCGGGGGCCGTGCGCGAACGGGATCACGCCGAGCCGGATGAAGTCGTGCCGCCCCATCGAGGTCGCGATGAACTCGATCGCGCAGCACGCCAACCCGAAGTTGAACACCCAGAGGCTGTAGCGGCGGCCCCAGTTGAGCACGAACCGGATCGGCTCTCCGAGCACGCCCGCCACGCCGCCCCGGCGCTCCGGAGTCACCGGCAAGGTCGTCATGCCGCCAGCGTATCCGCCCGCTTCCGTGCCCGCGGACTTGCAGTGCTCGGCTAATTGCATTAGCTTTTTAGCTATGAGACAAAGCTTTCGGGTGTACGGGTCCCCCGGCGGCCTCCGTGCCTAGGGCCGGGCTGTCGACGGCCGCCGTGGTCGACAGCGCGCTCGAGCTGATCGACGAGCAGGGGCTGGACGCGCTGACCCTGACCGCGGTCGCCGGCCGCACCGGTGTCGCCACGCCGTCGCTGTACAAGCACGTCGGCGGCTTCGCCGAGCTGCGCACCCTGATCGGCGTACGGGTGCTGGAGGAGCTGGCCGAGCGCTTCGCCACCGCCGTGATCGGCTACGCGGGCGACGAGGCGGTGGTGATCCTGATGCGTACCTACCGCGACTACGTCCTGGAACACCCGGCCCGGTACGCCGCGATGCCGCCCGACCCACTGCACCACCCCGAGCTGGCCACCGCCGGCAACCGGCTGCTCGGCATCGTGCTCGCGGTGCTGCGCGGTTACCACCTCGCCGACTCCGAGCTGGTCCACGCCACCCGCAGCCTGCGCGCCGTCGCCCACGGCTTCGCGTCACTCGAAGCCAGCGGCGGCTTCGGCCTACCCGAAGACGTCGAGCAGAGCTACGAGCACCTGATCCGCATGTTCCTCGCCAGCCTCCCCCGCAGTTAGCCCGCCCCCTCAGCTTCCCCTCGAGACAGGAGTCACCATGTCCGCCTCCCTCACGCGTACCCGGCTCGGCGCGCTCGCCTTCGCCGCCGCGGCGGTGCTGTTCGTGCTCTACCCGGCCGTACGTCCCTGGCACGACGAGTCCACCCAGGCCGGCGCCATCGCGTCGATGGGCTCGGGCGGCTGGGTGGCCTCGCACCTGTTCGCCATGATCGGCTTCATACTGGTGCCGCTCGGACTGCTCGCGCTGCGCAACGCCGTCAGCCACACCGGCTCCGAGCGGCTGGCGCTGACCGCCGCGGTGACCAGCTGGATCGGCGCCGGCCTCACGCTGCCGTACTACGGCGCGGAGGACTTCGCGTTGTACGCCATCGCCCGCGCCGCCGCCGAGGGCGAGTCGATCGACGTGGTGGGCCTGTCCGAGGCGTTCCGGTTCGACCCGGTCGCCGCGACCACGTTCGCGATCGGGCTGATCCTGCTGGGTGTCGGCGCGGTGCTGGCCGCCGTGGCGATCTGGCGTTCCGGCGTGCTGGCGCGCTACAGCGGGCTCCCGTACGCGCTCGGGTTCGCGCTGTTCATCCCGCAGTTCTACACCGCTCCAGCGGTACGGATCGGGCACGGCGTACTGGTCGGGATCGGAGCCGCCTGGCTGGCCGTCGAGCTCTGGCGGGCCCCGCGCCCGGAGTAACCCGCGGGCCGGCGCGCTCCGCGACGTCGCCGGGCGGTCACGCTGTGTCGGGCGGTCGCGAGCCCGGGCGGTCACACGTACCCGGCGATCAAGCAGGCCGGGCGGGCGCGCGGGCCGGGCGGTCGCGCGGGGGCGGGCCAGTTTTGTGGTCAAACTGCTGTCTCCCGCTCCTGTCTCCCGCTCCCGAGAGACCGCGATTTGGCCACAGAACCGCGCACTCGCCACCGCACACGCCACCAGGCCGTCACCGCGACCCGCCACAGAACCGCGCACCCGCCACCAGGCCGTCACCCCGACCCGCCACCGCACCCGCTGCTCCGGCCGTCCGACGGCGGGACGCGGTGGCGGGTGCGACTAGCGAGACGCGCGGGCCTGCTCTACGGCGTCCAGGTGGTCGGCCAGCGCTACGGCGACCGCCGCCGGCTCCTCCAATGTCGACGTGTGACCCGCGTGGGGCACCACCAGCAACTGGGAGCCCGCGATCCCGGCCTGGATCCGCTGCGCCTTCGCCTGCGGCGTGGCTACGTCTTCGTCCCCGGCGATCACCAGCGTCGGCACGGTGATCTCGGGCAGCAGCTCGTACACCTCGGGTCGGTCTATCACCGCGTACGTGGCACGCACCGCGCCGGTCCGGTCGACCCTGAGGAGTTGCTGGCGCAGCTCCTGCCGCTGCTCGGCACGGCTCTCGTCCCGCCGGAACGACTCACCGAACATGATCTCCGCGATCCGCCCCACGACCGGACGGGTACCGAACAGCCGTACGATCCGGGCCAGCAGCCGGTAGCGGCTCACCTTGTCGGGGTCTTCCGGCCCCGCGGAGGTGTTGAGCAGCGTCAGCGACCGCACCCGTTGCGGGTGTCGCGCCGCCAGCCGCATCCCCACGAAGCCACCCATCGAGAGCCCGACATAGTGCGTGTCCTCGATGCCCAGCGCGTCCAGTACGCCGATCAGATCGTGGGTCAGCGTGTCCATGTCGTACCCGGACGCGGTGACCTCCGAGCCGCCCTGACCGCGCCAGTCCACGGTGACGCAGCGGTAGTGGTCGCGCAGCGCCTCGATCTGCGGCCGGAACATCTCGCCGCTCCACAGCAGCCCGTGCCCGAACACCACCGGCGGCCCGGCCCCGGTGTCCGTGATCTGGATCCTGGCGCCGTTCACGGTCAAGGTCGACATGTCCGGAGTCTTCCACCGGAGGCTCGTCACCACCACCCGCGGCGAGCGGTGCGTCACGGCCAGGGAACGTCCCGCGCGCGGTAGTAGTTCACGCTGAGTACGTCCCAGCGCGGGCCCTGCGCCGCCAGCCGCATGCGGTACGTACGCCAGTCGTGGGTCTCCGCCGGGGACCAGCCGATCTCCGCGATCCCGGGCAGCCGTGGGTACGCCATGAACTCCAGCTTGTCCACGTCGTCGAGCGTCTCCGTCCACAGCGGCGCCTCGACCCCGGCGATACCGGACTCGCCGACGCCGTTGACCTGCGTGGCGGGATCCCAGTTGTACGACAGCTTGGTCGGCACGTACCCGGCCCAGGTCAGCCCGTACGGGGTGGACCGGTCGTACTTCATGTCGAGGTACGCCCGGTTGGCCGGCGACATCACGACCTTGGCGCCCTTCTGGACCGCGAGCCGCGCCAGCTCGGCGGAGCGCGTGTCCCCGGTCCCCCAGTACTGCGTGGTGGCACCGGCGGGCAGGTCACCGGCGGCGATCTCCTGCCAGCCCATCACCCGCTTGTCGTAGGTGGCGAACTTCGGGAACACCCGGCCGAGGAAGGTCAGGTAGTCGCCGGGCGGGGTCGAGTGCGCCTCGTCGCCGCCCATGTGGATCCGCGCGCCCGGGGTGAGCGCGGCCAGCTCGCGCAGCACGTCGTCGATGAAGGTGTACGTGATCTCCTTGCCGATGCACAGCGAGCTGAAGCCGACGTCGGTGCCGGTGTAGAGCGGCGGCGCCACGCCGTCGCAGTTCAGCTCGGCGTACGAGGCGAGCGCGGCGTTGGTGTGGCCGGGCATGTCGATCTCGGGCACCACGGTGATGTAGCGGGCCGCCGCGTAGTCGATGATCTCGGTGTAGTCGGCCTTGGTGTAGTACCCACCGGGGGTGCCGCCCACCTCCAGGCTGCCGCCGTACGTGGCGAGCCGGGGCCAGCTGTCGATCACGATCCGCCAGCCCTGATCGTCGCTGAGATGCAGGTGGAACGTATTGATCTTGTACATCGCGGCCAGATCGAGGTAGCGCTTCACCTCGGCCACCGACATGAAGTGCCGCGAGACGTCGAGCATCGCCCCCCGGTACGCGAACCGCGGCGCGTCGCTGATCTCCACCGCCGGCATGGTCCACGGCCCCGGCTGTACGGTCGGCGCCTCGATCGCCGCCGGCAGCAGCTGCCGCAGCGTCTGCACTCCGCGGAATAGTCCCTGCGCGCCGTACCCGGTGAGGGTCACGTTCGCGACGCCCGCGTCGAGTCGGTAGCCCTCCGCGCCCAGGCTGCTGGCGCCGGTCGGGTCGAGCACGATCGCGCCGGTCGGACCAGGACCGTCGGCCACGGTCACCGGCACCGGGTAGCCGGTCGAAGGCCGCAGCACCCCGGCCAGGTAGTTCGCGACGTCGACCGCTTCTGTGGAACCTGGCCGTACCACGATCCCGGTCTCGGGCGTCAGGTTGAACCCGGCGCCCGTCAGCTTGGACACCGACGCCGGCTGCGGCACCAGCGGCAGCTGCGCCGGTCGCTTACCGGCGACCTCCGCCACCGCGGCGTACGCGCCGCCCATCGAGAACGCCATGGCCACAACCCCCGCGACGACCGCAAGCCCCACTCTGCGAAAACGTGCCCGAAACTGCGTCACTTCGCTCATGTTCGCTCCCCAGACGGCAATGGACCGGTTATACCGAACCGGACGGGCATATGTCACCCCCACACCACTAATTGGGAAGATGGTTGACCAATTGGGAAGACGGCCCAGCCCACCCTCACCCCGCCACTCCAGACCACCGCAACCGCCGCTGGCTCCGCCTCTGTGACGGCCTTAGCCGAAGAAGATGCAGGTGGGGTCGCGGTCCAGTTCGTCGAGGAGCGGGACGATCGTCGGGCTCGGGTCGATCAGGTCGTACCGGTGCCAGCGTTCGTTGCGGTCGCACCAGTACAGCGTCCACTCACGGCGTGACTTCGTGTAGAGCATCAGCTCGTGGGGCATGCGGGTCC
>JBOGDG010000005.1:0-20980 GCA_050701655.1 Micromonosporaceae bacterium | reverse complement strand
GGCGAAGGGGGTCGCCCGGCGCCGCGAATCGGGAGGCGGTCAGAGTCGTACGCTGATGCGATACCGCTCCAGCCACGCGTTGAACTGCAGCAGCATCTCGATGTTGGAGCGGGCGGCGAACGCCGCCGAGCCCCCGGCCAGCTTGTCGGGGTCCTTGATGATCTCGCGGGCCGCCGTGGTGTTGAGCAACGTGGCCGCCGGCGCGTTCGGATCCGCCAGCAGCTCGGCGAGCTCGGCGCAGAGCGCCTTGCCGTACTCGGGATTGTGGGTCACCGGGAACGGCGACTTCTTCCGGTTGAGTACGGTCTGCGGCACCAGGTTCGCGGCGGCGGCGCGCAGCAGCCCCTTGCCCCGCTCGTCGCAGTCCTTCATCGACCACGGGATGTTGAAGGCGTACTCGACCAGCCGGTGGTCGGCGTACGGCCAGCGCACCTCCAGCCCGACCGCGCCGCTCATCGTCTCGCTCTGGCCGAGCAGCACCTCCAGCCAGCGGGTCAGGTGCAGGTACGTCACCTCGCGCATCTTGCGGTCCAGCCCGGTCTCCCCGTCCCGGTACGGCATCCCGGCGAGTGCCTCGTGGTACCGCTCGGTGCTGTACGTGGCCAGGTCGAGCTCCTTGAGCAGCCCGGCTTCCAGCAGGTCGGCGCCGAATCCGGTACGTCCGCCGGCGGCCTGCGCCCGGGCCACCCAGGGCAGCGTGTCGGCGTTCATGATGTTGGGCTGGAACACCCACGGGAAGCCGCCGAACAGGGCGTCCGACGGGTCACCGTGCAGCACCACGCCGGTCTGCTCGCGTACCTGCCGGCACAGCAGGTAGAGCGAGGTGTTCATGTTCCCCAGCGGGTTCGGCAGGTCCTTGGCGTACAGGGTGGCGAGCCGGGGGAGCGGGTCCATCAGCTCCTGGGTGTCGAGCATGACCGTGGTCAGCTCGATCCCGACGTGCTTGACCACGTCGGCCACGAACGGGTCGTCGCGGGTGGCCCAGATCGCGTCGGCCTGGAAGTTCTCCTCCTGCTGGGTGAAGCTCACCGTGAACGCCCGGGGCAGCGCGCCGGCCCGCTCGCGCGCCTTCTTTGCCGCCAGCGCGGTCACCGTACTCGAGTCCACCCCGCCGGAGAGCAGGGTGCCGGTGGGCACGTCGTGCGGCAGGTGCCGGTCCACCGACTGTTCCAGCAGCTCCAGGATGGTGGCGACCGTGGTGTCCTTGTCGTCGGTGTGCGGGTGGCTGCTCAGCGCCCAGTACTGGTGGGTGGAGATGCCTTTCGGGCGTACCCGGACCAGCTCGCCGGGCAGCACCTGGCGCATCCCCTGGAAGATCGCCTCGCCCGGGGTGGCGGCGAGTGAGAACAGCTCCCGCAACCCGCGGCGGTCCACCACCGGGTCCACCTGCGGGTGCGCCAGCACCGTCTTGCGCTCCGAACCGAACACCACCCCGGTGTGCTGCGCGGCGTAGAACAGCGTCTTCATCCCGATCCGGTCGCGCGCCAGCACCAGCTCCCGGGACTGCTCGTCCCAGATCGCGATGGCGAACATGCCGTCGAAGCGCTCCACGCAGCCCGCGCCCCACTCCAGGTACGCGTGCGCGATCACCTCGGCGTCGTCTCGGGTGTGGAAGCCGTGGCCCCGCCCGGTCAGCTCGGTCCACAGCTCGCCGCCGTTGTAGAGCTGCCCGGCGTACGTGACGACGGCGGTACGGCCGTCGCTGTCGCGTGCCACCACCAGGGGCTGTGGCTGCGGCTCCCGGTCGGTGACGTACAGCGCGCGGTGGCCGAGCACCGCGTCCCGGCTGGTCCAGACCCGCTCGTGGTCCGGGCCCCGGTTCGCCATCGTCGCCGTCATGGTGCGTACCACGGTGTCCTGGTGGGAGAGCTCGCGTACGTAGTCCACCCACCCCGCGATGCCCGACATCGCATCCCTCGCTTTCTGCTGGTTTCGATCCTGTTTGTGCAGGTCAGGGCGCGACGATCTCGACCACGCCGGTGGAGCCGTCTACGGTGACGACCTGGCCGTCGTACAGCCGGCTGGTGGCGTCGTCGGTGGCGAGCACCGCGGGCACCCGGTACTCCCGCGCGATGATCGCCGGGTGGGAGAGCAGCCCGCCGTGGTCGGTCACCAGAGCCCCGACGCTGGGGAACAGCACCGCCCACTGCGGGTTCGTCTCGGGGCAGACCAGTACGTCGCCGGGGCGCAGCTTGTCGAACTCCGCCTCGGTGGTGATCACCCGTACCGGGCCGGTGTAGCGGCCGCGGGAGCCGGCGATCCCGTGCAGGGTGCGGGCGTCGTCCTCGGTGTGCGCGCCGTCGGCACGCTCCCCGGAGACCTCGCGCCACGCCCAGAACCCGACCTGGAGGATCCGCTGCACCTCCGGGGGCAGCTTCGCCAGCTTGGCCCCGATGTCGCCTTCCGGCTCCTCGGCGCCGTACGTCTTCGGGCCGGGGTGCGCCAGCGCCCAGGTGCGTTCCGCACGCCGCCGCTTCACCAGCTCGTGCCGCTCGCCGCCGTCCCGCAGCGAGCCGACCGCCTCGTCGTACTCCAGGAAGAAGACGTCGTCGGCGCTGTCCACCAGCCCGTTCGCGGCGAGCCGGGCGCCCAGCTCCAGCACGGCGCGCCGGACCAGGCCGCCCGCCACCTGGGTCAGGTAGTGGCTGTCGTCGCGGGCGGGGGAGGCCCACTGGGCCCGCTTCAGCAGGTGGTTGAACCGCTCCCGGTCGGCGGCGGACTGCTCGGCGAGTGCCTCGTGGGCGGCTTCTTCTGCGCGGGTACGCTCCCGTACCAGCGCGGCCTTGTCGGCGGCCGGGTCGAACGACTGCCCGAGCTGACCGCGGATCAGGTTCAGCACCAGCACCGGGCGCTCGGCGACGGTGGGCTCGGTGATGTCCATGCCGAGGGTACGGCGGCCGTACTCCCGCTGGTACGCCTGGAACGCGCCGGCGAACTCGGCGTCGAGCTCGCGCAGCTGCGCCAGCACCGCCTCGGGTGGCTGCGGCTCGACCAGCTCCGCCTCGCCGGCCTCGCTGAGCTGCTCGACCAGCCGGGCAGTCTCAGGGCGCTGCCGTACCTGCTGCGCCAGCTCGGCCAGCCGGTACGCCGGCTCGGTGGTCTTGCCCTGCAACCCGAGCAGCAGGGTGAGCGCCTCCGGGGCGTCCCAGCCGAGCAGGTCCCGGCAGGCGATGCCGATCTCGCCGAGCACGAAGGTGCCCGAGCCGCCGGTCTGGAAGTGCGCGGCCACCGACTCCTGCCACACCGTGAGTACGGCGTTGACGTGCCGCAGCAGCTGCGTGTCGTCCAGCTGGGCCGGGTCGCAGTGGTCGGTGAGCTGGGTGATCCGGGCGGTCAGCTCGGTCTCGATGTTGTCGTAGTAGTCCCGGTAGAACTGCGAGGGCGCGTCGGCGCGCGCCGCGGCGGCGGCCCGGGTCAGCTTCTCGACGATCTGCCTGGGCTGGGTGAGCTTGACGAACTGGGCGTACATCCAGCCGCCGATCTCGCAGAACTCCAGCCGCTGGCCGATGCCGTACGGGAACAGGTTGATGCTCAGCTCGGTGAGTCCCGGCAGCATCAGGCTGCGGAACATCGGCGACAGCGGCTCGGGGGCGTAGTTGCTGCGCTGCCACACTCCGTCCGGCACCTCGACCGGCAGCGCGGCCTGCTCCTCCGGAGGGTCCGGCAGCGCGGTGATCGGGCGCGCCTGCAACAGCCACGGCACGCCGCCGGTGATCGCCCACTCGATGTCCTGCGGGCCGCCGAAGTGCTCCTCCACCTGCCGCGCCAGCTCCGCGACCGCCTGCGCCTGGGCGGCGTCGATCGCGTCGTCGGTGACCGCGGTCGGGGTGGCGGCGCCGCCGCGTACCGACCACTGGTCGGGGGTGACGTGGCCGGAGACCAGCTTCTCGCCGAGCCCGCGTACGGCGTTGATCATGACCTCGCCGCGGTCGCCGGTGACCGGGTTGGCGGTGAACGCCACCCCGGCGGCGTCGGCGTCGACCAGGTACTGGATCAGTACGCTCATCCGGCTCGGGGCGCGACCGCCGTTGGAGTCCTGGTAGACGGTCACCCGGTCGGCGAGCGCCGAGTTGACGCAGGTCTCCACCGCGTGCACCAGCCCGGACGCGCCGGCCACGCCGAGCACCGACTCGTACTGGCCGGCGTACGACGCGCCGGCGGAGTCCTCCGCGCCGGCCGAGGACCGTACGGCGAGCGGGGCGGCGGTGGTCGCGGCGATCCCGTTCAACTCGTCGACGATCTCGGGGGGCAGCGCGATCCGGGTCTTGCCCGGCGGCGGTGCGTCCGGCAGGTGCTCGGCGGCGATCACGTACCCGTCGGGTACCGGGAAGCCGGCGCGGAGCAGCTCGCCGAGCAGCGCCGCCTTGCTCCCGACCCGGTCCACGTCCGCCTGCGTGAGCGTCGCCAGCGGTCGTACGCAGGATGTGGCAGTCATGTCTGGGCTCCCTCGTAGGTCCTTGTGCGGGCTCGGCGGGCCACGCTCAGGTGCGGGCCGCCGACAGCTGTGAGATGCAGGTCAGCAGGCTGTTGCGGAAGTGCGCCTGGAACTTCTCCGGCGAGCTGGTGTCGCGTTCGGTGGCGAGGTACGGCTGCAGCTTCTCCTCGAGGATGTGCACGCCCTGCTGCCGCCCCATGTGGCGACCCACGTCCGCCAGCTCGCCCTCGTAGTGGACGAACCGCACCAGCAGCCCGTCCCGGATGAACACGGCGGTGCCGAGCAGCCGCCCGACCTCGTTGCCGTCGTCGTCGAGGAACGCCGGGCTCTCGGCGCGCTTGAAGTGGCTGAACAGCTCGGTGATCTCCTTCTCGAAGCCGGGCTTGACGTCGTAGCTGATCGCGGCGTACGGCATGGGAATCTCCTGTCGAATCAGTAGTTCGCGATGACCTCGTACAGGCCGAACGGGCTGCCCCGCCGGCTGTCCTGGTACGGCCGGAGCGGCGCGGTGGTGCCGCGGTGGTTCGGCCCCTCCTCCCACGCGCGGAAGGCGGCCATCGACTCCCACTCGCTCATCACGATGTAGGCATCCGAGCCCGCCTCGGTGCCGGTCAGGCTGCGCATCAGCTCGTTGCCGAGCAGCCCGGGCGTACCGGCCAGCGATTCGCTGATCCGGTGGTACGCCCGGTCCACCGCGTCCGGCTCGGCGTCGGGTGCCGCGGCGTACACCAGCACCCGGACTCTGGACTCAGTGCTCACGCGCACACCTCGCTTCGCTCGGCGGCGCGCTCGCGCGCGCTGCTGAGTCGACTGGTTCGCTCGCTCCGCTCGCTCACGCCGCCGCTCCGGCTCCGCTCAGCCCGTAGAGCAGGTGCATGGTGCTCATCGAGCCCTTTGCCCGGTACGGGTGCAGCTCCTGGCGGTGTGCCAGGTGCTCCGGGCTGGTCTCGTACCGCCGGAAGCCGGGCTCGTCGATCCAGTCGCTGACGATGTAGTAGACGTTCTCCTCGTCGGCGCTGCGCGACAGCCACTGGCCGAGGTTCTCGGGCTGGCTGGTGATCACGTCGGCGCCGTCCCGCCAGGCCTGCTCGAACTCCTCGCCCTTGCCGGGGTGGATCTCCATCCGCAGGGTCACGCGGAAAGTCATCAGATGCCTCCGTCCACGTTTAGGGTCTCGCCGGTGACGTAGCTGGCCAGGTCGCTGGCCAGGAACATCGCGGCGCCGGCGATCTCGCGCGGCCGGCCCAGCCGCCCCAGCGAGGTGAGCGGCACGTACTTCTTCACCACCGCCTCGGGCAGCGGCGCGTTCTCGGGCTCGATCACGCCCGGCGCCAGTACGTTGACCCGGATCCCCTTCGGCCCCAGCTCCTTCGCCAGCGAGCGGGCCATGCCGACCAGGCCGGCCTTCGACGCGGTGTAGTGCACCCGCAGCTGTACGCCGACCATCGCCGACCGGGAGCCCAGCACGATGATCGAGGAGCCGGCGCCGAGCAGCGGCAGCGCCGCCTGGATCAGCAGGTAGTTCGCGGTCAGGTTGGTCTGGATCACCCGGGACCAGTCCTCGGCGGTGAGCTTCTCGAACGGCACGTGCGAGATCGCGCCGGCGTTGCCGATGATCACGTCGATGCCGCCGAGCTTGGTCTTGGCCGCCTCGATCAGCCCGTCGATGCCTTCCTGGGTGCTGATGTCGGCGGTGACCACGTGGTGGTCGGGGCCGATCTCCTTCAGCTCGTTCGCCAGCGTCACGGCCGCCTCGTCCTCGCTCCGGGAACAGGTGAGTACGTGTGCGCCGGCCTGCGCGAAGGCCAGCGCGATGCCCCGGCCGATGCCTTTCGTGCCGCCGGTCAGCAGCACCTTCTTGCCCTTGAGCTGGATATCCACGACGTCTCCTCACGTCTTGTCCGCTGCGGTGGATTGCTGGTCGGGCCGGGAGCCCTGCCGTTGCCGGGACGGGGGAGCTCGGCAACGACAGGGCCGGTCCGGGCGGGGTCGTTCAGGCGGCGGCGCTGGCCGGGCCCGAGCGGCCAGCGACTCCCCCCATCTGGGCGGCTTCGGCTTCCAGCAGGCCCTTGATGCGCGCCATCTGGATCGCGGTGTTGGTGTTGAGCCGGTCGGTCATCCCCTGGTCGTCGATCGGTGCCTGCGGCTTCATCTCGAAGTCCTGCACCCAGCGCATCCGTACGCCGTCGGCGACCTCCTCGTACTCCCAGAACAGGAACATGTACTTGAACGGGCCCGGCTCCACCCGCGCCGAGCGGGTGGTACGCGAGCCCGCGTCGACGGTGCGTTCGGAGACCCAGCTCCACGAGATGCCGTTCTCGTCGGGGTGCATGGTGAGCCGGAACGTCACCGTGTCGCCGTCGCGCGAGATCACCTCGGCGGCGGCGTACTCGCTGAACAGCTCGGGCCAGCCGGCGATGTCGTTGGTGCGGTCCCACACCAGCCCGATCGGGGCGGCGATGACGGTGCTGTTGTCGGTGTGCCCGGACATCACGCCACCCCCACCCGCGCGTTGACGAAGTCGAGTACGGCCCGCGGGGTCTCCAGTTCCATCACCACGTCGTCGGGCAGCGCGACGTCGGTCTTGTCCTGGATCACCGCAGCGATCTGCAACCTGGCGAGCGAGTCGTAGCCCAGGTCGGCGAATTCGGTGTCGTGGATGTCGGCGTCGAGATCGATGCCGTCCTCGACCCCGCAGGTGCGCATGAACTCGCGCAGGTCGTCCAGTGTCAGCACGGGTGCTTCCTCCTTCGTGGTCTCACGCGGCCGCGGTGACCGCCTGGTTTCACGGGGCCGTGACGACGACCGCCGAGTTGAATCCGCCGAACCCGCGGGCCAGCACCAGTACGGTGCGCAGCCGGGCCGACCGGGCCTGATCGCCCACCAGATCCAGCTGGTACGCCGGATCCGGCCGTACCCCCGGGGTGGGTGGGATCACCGAGTCGCGGATCGCGAGCAGCGCGGTGACCAGGTCGAGGGCGGCGCCGCCGGCGTACAGCCGGCCGGTGGCCACCTTGGGAGCGGTGACCGGTACGCCCCGCGGGCCGAACAGCTCCGCGATCGCGTCCGCCTCGATCCGGTCCAGTCGCCGGGTGCCGCCGGCGTCGGCGAACACCACGTCGATGTCGTCCGGCGTGACGCCCGCGTCCTCCAGCGCCAGCCGGGCGGCGCGTACCAGCGAAGGACCGCGCCGGATCCCGGGCCGCGGGTCGAACGTCGCGGCGTACCCGGAGATCCGCCCGTAGTTGCGCGGAGCGCCGCGCGTGGTGGCGCTCTCCTCGTCCTCGACCACCAGGATCCCGGCGCCCTCGCCGGGCAGGTATCCGGTGGTGTCGGCGCTGAACGGGCGGTAGCCCAGGGCGGGATCGTCGGCGGTGCTCATCAGCCCGTTCGCCTGCTGGCACACCACGGCGTACGGGGACAGCGCCGCCTCGCCGCCGCCGGCGACCACCAGCTTGGTGCCGGTACGCAGCACCCGGCGGGCGTGCCCGATCGCGTCCAGCCCGCCCGCCTGCTCGCTGGCGAGTACGCCACACGAGCCGCGCATCCCGTACCGGATCGAGATCTGGCCGGTCATCGCGGCGTAGAACCAGGCGATCGACTGGAACGTGGTGACCTGGGCCGGCCCCTTGCTCCACAGCTTGCCCAGCTCGCCCTGGCCGTACTCGTTGCCGGCGCTGGAGGCGGCGGTGACCACCGCCAGCTCGTAGTCGGAGAGCCCGGTCTCGGCCAGCGGCAGCGCGCCCGCGTCGGTGAGCGCCTCGGTGCCGGCGACCAGCCCGAAGTGCGTCCACCGGTCGGTCTGTACGGCGAGCCGGCTGGAGATGTGGTCGGTGACGTGGAAGTCGGGGACGTGCCCGGCGAGCCGCAGCTGGTAGCCGCCGGCGTCGAACCGGGCCAGCGGCCCGATCGCGGAGCGCCCCGCCAGGGTGTTCGCCCAGTACTCCTCGACACCGAGGCCAGTGGGGGCGACCACGCCGAGCCCGGTAACGATCGTGCCGGTCATGCTGTCCTCCCGGGCTTGCGACGGTCCGGCCTGGTCAGCGCCATCGCGGTCTGGAACCCGCCGAACCCGCTGCCGACGCTGATCACGGCGTCCAGCTCGGCCTCCCGGGCGGCCAGCGGTATGTAGTCCAGATCGCACTCCGGATCCGGGTGGTGCAGGTTCGCGGTCGGCGGCACCACCTGGTGCTCCAGCGCCAGCGCGCACGCGGCGATCTCGATCGAGCCGATGGCGCCCAGCGAGTGGCCCACCATCGACTTGATCGAGCTCACCGGGGTGCGGTACGCGTGGTCGCCCAGGCTGGCCTTGAACGCCGCGGTCTCGTGCCGGTCGTTCTGCCGGGTGCCGGAGCCGTGCGCGTTGATGTAGTCGATATCCTCGGGGTTGAGCTGGCCCTGCCGCAGCGCGACCCGGATCGCCTCGGCCATCTCCTTGCCGTCCGGCCGCAGCCCGGTCATGTGGTACGCGTTCGCGAACCCGGCGAAGCCGGCCACCTCGGCATAGATGTGCGCGCCGCGCCGTTTGGCGTGCTCGTACTCCTCGAGTACGAACACCGCGGCGCCCTCACCGATCACGAACCCGTCCCGCTTGACGTCGAACGGCCGCGACGCGTGCTCCGGGTCGCTGTTGTTCGGCGTGGTGGCCCGGATCGCGTCGAAGCTCGCCAGCGAGATCGGCGAGATCGGGGCCTCGGTGGCGCCGGTGACCACCACGTCGGCGGAGCCCTCGCGGATCAGCCCCAGCGCGTGGCCCACCGCGTCCAGCCCGGAGGTGCAGCCGGTGGAGATGGTCGAAACCGGTCCCTCGGCGCCGCACAGCCACGCCACCTCGACGGCGAACGTGCTCGGCACCAGGAAGTCGTACAGGTGGGGGGTCTGGTACGCCGGGTCGACGACCCAGTCCTTACCGCCGTTGCTGACCACGACGAACTCGGTCTCCAGGCCGATAGTGCCGCCCACCGCGCTGCCGATCGCGACCCCGGTACGCTCCGGCGCCGCCGACTCGAACTCCAGCCCGCTGTCGGCGATCGCCTCCCGCGCGCTGACCACGGCGAACTGACCGGCCCGGTCCATGCGGCGGATCTCCTGGGGGGTCAGCCCCTCCTTGGCCGGGTCGAAGTCACACTCCGCGGCCACCTGGGAGCGGAATGCCGAGGCGTCGAATGTGGAGATCGCGCGGGTCGCGGTGCGGCCCTCGGAGAGCAGATCCCAGAACGCCTTGGCGCCGATGCCTCCCGGGGCGGTGACTCCCACACCCGTGATGACAGCTCGGCGATCGGTCATGTCGTCCCTCCGACCGTCACGTTCGGCCGGCCCGGCTCCAGTACGTCCTCGGTGTCGACGTGGCCCAGCTCGGGCTTCGGCGCCAGCGGGCACAGGTGGAAGACCGTCTCGGAGGCTTCCGAGCCGTGGTTCTCGACCCGGTGCCGGGCGTTCTTCGGCACCAGTACACCCTCGCCGGCGTGGACCGTGATCGGCTCGCCGTTGACCCGTACGGTGATCTCGCCGCGCACCACGTACAGGTATTCCTCGGAGTACGGGTGGTAGTGCTCGGTGACGTACTCGCCTGGTTCGAGCGTCAGGCGGCCGAGGAAGCCGGTGGTGGCGCCGACCGTCGCCGGACCGAGCACGACCCGGATGTCGCCTCCGCGCCGGGTGTTCGGTACGCAGTCGGCCGCGGCCACCTTCTTAACCGTTGTTGTGGACACCAGGTGCTCCTTTCGGACCGGCGCGGCGGATCCGCCCCGGCGTGTCATCGGGTACGTCAGGCGGCTTTCCAGGAATAGAACCGGTGGGCCATCGCGTCCTTCGGCCCCCGCCACGTCTCGGGGTCGTACGCCTTGATGTGGTTCGCCAACTTGTCGTTGACGTCGGTGAACAGCGGGTGCTTGCGTACCGCCTCGATCTTCGGTCCCAGCGGTTGTTCGGCCTCGATCAACTGGAAGTACAGACCCTGGTAATAGAACAACGAGCGCTGCTGTACGCCCACGATGTGGGGCAGCTCGGTCTCGTCGGATTCCTTCCAGATCTGTGCTACCGTGTCGAGGTCTGACTCGTCCATTCTGGCGACGATTAGCACCCGTTCCACTGGGGCTCCTTAGGGCCGGCATACGTCGAGATTTCCCACGAGGTTGCCAACCATTTCTCGCAACGGGATGGAGAACACATAGGAGCCGCCCATATCGGCGCCCTATGAAGAATTCACTCGGATTCCGAGTCGCCCACCGAGGATCGGTCCCGCAACTGCCTTCAGGCGGAGCTGATCCGCGTCGGACCAGATCCGCGTCGGACCGTGCGACAGAGGGACGAGATGACTCAATTCCTGTTGCCCATCGCGCTCGTCGCGAACGGGCTGGCCGCCGGCGGGCTGGCGATCGCGGTGCTCGGCGGGGCGCCGCTGATGTTCGTGCTGCCGCTGCGGGAGTACGTGATCGTGCAGCAGTTCCTGACCACCCGGTTCGACCCGTTCATGCCGATCTGCATGGTGACCACGATCGTGTTCGACGCGACGCTGTGGTTCGTGGCGCCCGAGCCGGCGCGCTGGCTCGCCGGCCTCGCCGGGCTGCTCACCGCCTGCGCCATCACCGTCTCGCTGACCAGGAACTTCCCGATCAACCGGTGGGTACGCAAGCTCGACCCCGACAACCTCCCGGACAACTGGGAAGCGGTCGACCCGCGGGTCCGGTGGCGCGACTGGAACGCCGTACGCGCCAGCCTGGTCGCGATCGCCCTGCTGGTCAACGTGACCGCCGTCGGCGTCCTGGTCTGACTAAGGAGAGGTGACATGGGACTTGACCTGTCGGGTCGAAACGCGCTGGTCACCGGCGGGAGCCGGCGGGTCGGGCGGGAGATCGTACTCGCGCTCGCCCGCGCCGGCGCCAACGTCGTGGCCTGCTACCGCAGCGACCAGGAAGCGGCCGACACGCTGGCCGCGGAGCTGGAGCAGATCGGCGGCAAGCACAAGCTGGTACGCGCCGACGTGACCGTGGCCGAGGACGTGGCGGCGCTGATCGAGGAGTGCCGGGCCCACTTCGGCACCCTCGACATCGTCGTCAACAACGCCGGTACGTTCGGCTGGGCGCCGCTGCACGAGCTGCCGCTCGCCGAGTGGAACCGGGTGGTGGAGATCTGCCTCGGCGCCGCGTTCCGGGTCACCCAGGAGTCGCTGCCGCTGCTGACATCGAACGCCTCGGTGATCAACATCGGCTCGGCCGCCGCCCTGTACGGCGGCGCCGCCCGCTCCCACTACACCGCCGCGAAGGCCGGGCTGATCGGGATGACCCGGTCGCTGTGCAAGGAGCTCGGGCCGCGCGGCGTACGGGTGAACGTGGTGGCCCCGGGCGCGATCGCGGTCGGTGAGAACCCCGCGCAGGACGCCGCGCTGATGGAGAACTACGGCAAGCTCACCGCGCTGCAGCGGGTCACCCGTCCCGAAGACGTGGTCGGCGCCGTGCTGTTCCTCGCGAGTGATCTGGCCAGTTACGTCACAGGCGAGACGATCAATGTGGACGGGGGCCTGTGACAATGCTGCTGGACGCGTTGAGCGTGGTCATCCTATTGACCAACGGTCTGATCGCCGGCGTGTTCTTCGACGTCGCTATCGCGCTGGTGCCGGCATTCTTCAAAATGCCAAGAAGCCGATTTGTGTACGTCAACAACCTGCTCGTCGACGGCTACCACCCGACGATGCCCATTCTGTGTACGACCGCGGTGCTGAGCAACCTGGCACTGGTGTTTCTGGCGCCGGCGCCGTACCGGTATCTGTTTCTGTCGGGGACGCTATTGATCATCGGCACGATGGTGATCTCGGAATTCGGAAACATGCGCATCAACCGCCGGTTGTTGACGGTTGATCCCGACAATCTGCCGATCGGATTTCAGGATCCGCGACGGGAATGGCGGGGATTCCATCTGATGCGTACCTCGCTGGCCCTGGCCGCGATCACGATCAACGGCACCGCCGTCGCACTCGTGAACTGACCTGCCCGACGCGCCCATAAGAACGGGAGACCACGATGTCCAAGCCCACCAGCTACGCCGACGGCGCGCCCGCCTGGGTGGAGCTGTCCGTACCCGACCTGGACGCGGCGAAGGAGTTCTACGGCCAGCTGCTGGGTTGGGACTTCGTGGCCGACAACCGACCCGATCGCCGGTACGAGTACGCCCTGCAGGGCGGCCTGAAGGTGGCCGGCATCCAGCAGAAGCCCGAGGGCTCGCCGCTGCCGACGGTGTGGATCGTCTACCTGGCCTCCAGCGACCTGGAGGTCACGCTGAAGGAGGCGGTGGAGCGAGGCGCGAAGGTGCTCGCCGAGCCGATGTGCATCCCGCACCGGGGCCGGCTCGCGGTGTTCCGGGACCCGACCGGCGCCGCCGTGGCGCTGTGGGAGGCGAACGGCCACCTCGGCGCCGAGGTGATCAACGAGATCGGCACCACCTGCTGGCACGAGGTGCTCACCCACGACATCGACGCCGCCGACGAGTTCTACTCGGCGCTGTTCGGGTACGAGCTGCACCGCGTCGACGACGAGACCACGATCCTGAAGCTCGCCGGCCAGAAGGTCGCCGGCCGGCGGATCATCGGCCAGAAGCTGCAGGGCAAGATGCCGCCGCACTGGCAGACGTACGTCTGGGTCGCCGACGTGGAGGCCACCGTCGCGAAGCTGGTCGAGCTGGGCGGCTCAGTTCGGTTCGGGCCTGTCACCACGCCGCACGGCCCGCTCGCGGGTGTCGCCGACCCGTTCGGCGCGCACTTCACCGTCATGTGGTCCACCGAGCGCTGACCGCGTACCCCGAAAAGGAACGGAGCCTGGCATGTGTGGCATTTCGGGTTGGGTCGACTGGGAACGCGACCTCACCGCGGAGGGCGAGACGCTTCGCTCGATGACGTCCCCGATGGCGTGCCGTGGTCCGGACGCGGAAGCGGTCTGGCTCTCGCCGCGCGCCGGGTTCGGCCACCGCCGGCTGTCGGTGATCGACCTGGAGGGCGGCAAGCAGCCGATGCCGGCGCCGTCGGCCGACGCTCCGGCGGCGGTGGTGACCTTCGCTGGGGAGATCTACAACTTCCGTGAGCTGCGGCAGACCCTGGTGGCGCGCGGCCACAGCTTCCGGACCCGGTCGGACACCGAGGTGCTGGTGACCGCGTACCTGGAGTGGGGGCCGGAGTTCGTGTCCCGGCTGAACGGGATGTTCTCGTTCGGGATCTGGGACACCAAGCGGCAGCAGCTGTTGCTGGCCCGCGACCGGCTGGGCATCAAACCCCTCTATTACGCGGAGTACGCCGGCGGCCTGCTGTTCGGCTCGGAGCCGAAGGCGATCCTCGCCAACCCGCACTTCACCGCCGAGGTGGACGCAGAGGGGCTGGCCGAGGTGTTCGCGGTGCCCGGCGCGCCGACCCCGTGGCTCGGCACCTACCGCGGGATGCGGGCGGTACGCCCCGGCACCACGGTCACCTTCAGCCGCAACGGCATGCGGGAGTCCCGCTACTGGGAGCTGACCTCCCACGAGCACACCGACGACCTGCCGATCACCATCGGAAAGGTACGGGAGCTGCTGGAAGACACCGTGGAGCGGCAGCTGATCAGCGACGTGCCGCTCGGCGTACTGCTCTCCGGCGGCATCGACTCCAGCGCGTTGACCGCGCTCGCGGCCGGTGTGGTGGAACGGCAGGGCGGCGCGAAGGTACGCAGCTTCTCGGTGGACTTCTCCGAGAGCGAGGACCAGTTCCGGCCCGACATGCTGCACCCCACCCTCGACGCCCCGTACGTCCGGATGGTCGCCGACCACGTCGGCACCGTGCACGAGCAGATCACCGTCGACAACGACGACCTGATCCGGGAGCGGATGGCGGGGCTGCACGCCCGCGACCTGCCCAGCTGGGGCGAGATGGACCTGTCGCTCTACCTGCTGTGCCGTGGCATGCAGCGGCACTCCACGGTCGCCCTCTCCGGGGAGACCGCCGACGAGCTGTTCGGTGGCTACCCGTACTTCTACCGGCCGGAGGCGCGGGGCGCGGAGACCTTCCCGTGGATGGTCGACGACCGGCTCGGTCCGGCCGCACTGCTGAAGCCCGAGGTGGCCGCCCGGGTGAAGCCGGCGGAGTACATCGCCGACCGGTACGCCCAGGCGCTCGCCGAGGTGCCGAGGCTGCCCGGCGAGCAGGGCGCGGACGCGCGTACCCGCGAAATCTTCTATCTGGCTCTGACCCGCTGGCTGCCGGCGCTGCTGGACCGCAAGGACCGGATGAGCATGGCCGCCGCCCTGGAGGTACGGGTGCCGTTCTGCGACCACCGGCTCGTGGAGTACCTGTGGAACGTGCCGTGGGAGATGAAGAACGCGGGCGGCCAGCAGAAGGGGCTGCTGCGCGAGGCGGTCGCCGACCTGCTGCCCGACGAGGTGGTCAACCGGCGCAAGAGCGCGTACCCCACTTTCCAGGACCGGCGGTACGACGTCGCGCTGGAGGAGTGGATGCGGCAGCTGCTGTCGGAGCCGTCGGCACCGGTGTTCGACCTGGTCGAGCGCGACCGGGTGCGCGCCCTGCTGGACGCCGGCGAGGAGATCCCCGGCCCGTGGATGTCCGGCATGGCGTACCTGCTGTACGTCAACGAGTGGCTCACCCGCTACCGGGTGCGGATCCGCTGACGCGAGAGAGGAACGGACCGTGGTAGAGCAGGAAGCCAACGTGGCGCGGGAAGCCGACGTGGCACAGGAAGCTGATGTGGCGCGGGAAGCCGACGTGGCGCGGGAAGCCGTGACGGAGCCGGCCGCGGAGAAGAGGGCACGGAAGCGCTGGAGCCTCAGCGCGTCGATGTTGGTGGTCGGGCTGGTCGGGGTGCTGGTCTTCGCCGGCGGCGCGGTCGCCGGGTTCATCATCGGCGCCGGCGGTGCCGCCGCGGCGAGTGACCGGGGCAACGACCTGCGGGTGAAGACCGGCGAGCTGGTGCTCTTCGACGGCCCGGTGAGCGCGACGGCGTACCTGCCGGCGGGGGCGAACACGTTCCGCGTCGACACCAAGGACGTACGCGGCCACACCGTACTGCTGCTGCAGTTGCCGAACGGCGTGGCGATCTCGCGGTTTCTCACCGACGTGATGTCGATCAGCGCCGGCAAGACGCCCGACGAGGCCGACCAGCGCAAGTACGAGAAGGTCAACCGGGGCGGGGCACGCGTACTCCCGAAGTGTTCGATCGCCTTCACCGTGACCCTCGAGGCCGGTACGTACTACCTGGTCGACTTCCGTGGCCTCGGCATCAGCGACCCGACCCCCCGGGTGCAGGAGGTACGCGTCACCGGCGAGGCGCCGGACGCCGCGCTGCCGGCCCACGAGGCCGAGCTGGTGATGGACGACAGCCACGGAGCCGCGCACTACCACGCCAGCAGCACGAAGTGGCGCAGCGGGCAGCCGATCCTGGTCAGCAACCGGGCGAGCGATCCCCTCGAAGCGGTGATCCTGCAGCTCAAGCCGGGGATCACCGACGCCCAGGTGCGCGAGTTCTTCACCCCCGACTATCCGGACTGGCAGAACTCGCCGTTCGGCGGTGGGGCGTGCGGGCTGGCCCCGCTGGCGTCCGGGCGGCAGGCGGTGGCGCGCTACTACACGCCCCCGGCGCACTACACGCTGACCTCGTTCACGCTCGACCCGAAGAGCCAGAAGCGGCAGTACCAGCAGGAGATGTTGCAGCGCGTGACGGTGCTCGCGCTCTGAGGCGCGCGCACCCGACGGGCGCGCCCGAGGGCGCGCACCGACAAGGAAGGATGTGATGCGTCGTGGCGACGCTCCGCAAGTGGCTGCTCCGCGGCTCGGCCCTGCTGGTGATGACGCTGGTGGCGGTGCTGATCGCCGCCGCCGGTGGGGTGGCCGGCTGGTTCGTCGGCAGCGGCGGCTTCGCGACGCTGACGGCGGCGCCGCCCGGCGTACCCAGCGCAATCGTCGACGGCGAGCAGCTCTTCGACGACTCGATGCGGTCCACCGCTGAGCTGTCGGCCGGGCTGACCACGTTCCGGTTCGCCACCAGCGACGCCAAGCAGGGCCACACCATTCTGCTGGTACGGATGCCGGACGACGGCACGATCACCGAGTACCTCGACGGGCTGCGCAAGCTCAGCAGCGGCGAACACGAGACCGGCCGGATGGCGACCAAGTTCGACAAGTCCAACCTGGGCGGCGGCGTGGTCGGCGCGAAGTGCCGGGTGAACCTCACCGTCGTACTCGAGGCGGGTACGTACTACCTGCTCGCCTTCAACGGCCCCGGCGTCTCCGACCCGAGTCCCCGGATCCAGGAGGTACGCGTTACCGGCGCCGCCAAGGACGCGAAGCTGCCGCGCCAGGAGAACGAGATCGTGTTGGACGCCAACGGCGGCAACCCGCGGTTCGACACCGACGACCGGTGGCCCGCCGACGGCGCCTTCCTGGTCGCCAACAACGTGGGGATCACCAGCGAGGCGGTGCTGCTGCCGCTGAAGCCGGGGACCACCGACGAGGAGCTGCGGGCGTTCTTCGTCAACGACAACGAAGAGCTGGACTGGATGAGCGCCCCGTTCTCGGAGTTCGCGGTGTGCGGGATGCCGCCGGTGAGCCCGGGAGGCCGGGTGGTGGCGCAGCTGTCCGCGCCGCCGGGGGAGTACGTACTGGTCTCGTTCACCACCGACATGAAGAAGCAGAAGCGGATGTATCAGCTCGGCATGTACAAGCGGGTACGGATCGCTCCCCAGCCCTGAGCCTTGGGCCTTGGGCCCTGTGGCCTTGGGCCTTGTGGAGCTCCAGCCCTGACCGGAGGACGGTTCCTGATGCGCGTCATGTTCATCTCCACCCCGGGTGTCGGGCACACCTTCCCGATGGTGCCGCTGGCCTGGGCGTTCCGCAGCGCGGGCCACGAGGTGCTGTTCGCCACCAGCGGCCAGAGCCTGTCGATCACCAACGCCGGCGTCGACGTCGTGGACCTCACGCCGGAGTTCGGGCCGCCCGCGTTCTGGCAGCCGATGATGATCCGGATCGCGAAGGAGAATCCCGAGCTGGCCGAGCAGATGGCGGCGATGCGCAACGGCAAGGTGAGCGATCTGCGTACCGTCGCCGGCTTCCTGTCGAAGCTGTCCGGCGTACTCGCCGACGGCGCCATCGAGCTGGCCCACGACTGGCAGCCCGATCTGCTGGTGCAGTCCCGCTCGCAGGGCTCCGGGCTGGTGGTAGCGGCGAAGCTCGGGATCCCGCTGGTCGACCACGGCATCGGGATCTCGCGCACCCCGGACATGCACGAGCTGCACCGGCGGAACATGGCCGACGTGTTCGACCGGCACGGGGTGGTGGCGTTGCCGGAACGCCGGATCGGACTCGACGTGGCGCCGCCGAGCGTGATCGAGGGCGAGCCGGAGGGCTGGCCGATGCGCTTCGTGCCGTACAACGGCGGCGCGGTGCTGCCGGACTGGCTGGCCGCCGTACCGGACCGGCCCCGGGTGGCGGTCACCCTGGGCAGCGTCTCGGCGCTGGGCGAGGACGGGATTGCCACGCTGCGCCAACTGATCGCGACCGCGTCCGGGGCGGACGCGGAGTTCGTGTTCGCGCTCCCCGACGTCGATCTGGACGCGCTCGGCGAGCTGCCGGCCAACGTACGGGTCGCCGGCTGGCTGCCGCTGGCCGCGCTGCTGCCCGGCTGCGCCGCGCTGATCCATCACGGCGGCGGGAGCACCACGCTGACGGCGTTCGACGCCGGCGTACCGCAGCTGGTGCTGCCCGACGGCGCCGACCGGCACATCAGCGCTGCCGCGGTACGCCGGCGCGGCACCGGCCTGGTCGCCGAGCAGGCCGACCGGGAGCTGATCGAGGCCGTGCTCTCCGACGCCGCGCTGCGTACCGCCGCGACCGAGGTACGCGCCGAGATCCGCGCCATGTCCACGCCCGCCGCGGTGGCCGAGCGGCTGGTGGCCGAGCGGCTGGTGGCCGAGGCGGCCTGACCGACCACATCTGAGGAGACGCCATGATCGACGACTACCAGCCGCTGGACGGTGCGGACCGTTGGTTCATCGACATCATGAAGTCGGTGGAGGCTCCCGGGTTCCTGCTGGTGCAGGAGGTCGACATGACCGCCACCCGGGAGATCATCGGGCGGCTGCGGCGCCAGGGGCTCAAGGTGACGTACACCCATGTGGTGATGCGGGCGGTGGCGCTGGCGCTGGCCCGTCACCCGGAGCTGAACCGGCTGATTCTCGGCAAGCAGGTGGTACGCCCCGGCACCATCGACCTCAGCATGTCGGTCGGCACCGGGCTGTCGATGGCGGCGGAGCCGACCGCGGTGGTGCAGTGCGCCGACCAGCTCGACCTGGTGGACACGTACCACGAGGTCAGCCGCAAGGCCGCCGAGGTCCGGGCGCACGCCGAGGAAGGGCTGGCGCAGACCCGCCGGCTGACCCGGATCATCCCGTTCGGATGGCTCCGCCGCTGGCTGATCAAGCGGATGAAGCGCCGGATGTCGATGATCCGCGAGCGGCTCGGCGTGTTCCACGTGACCAGCAGCCCGCAGATGCAGCTGGGGGTGCCGTTCGTCTTCGCCGGCATCGGCCTGATCGGTATCTGCCGGGTAGAGCTGGGGGTCATGGTCAGAGACGCCCAGCCAGTGGTACGCCCGATCACCCGGCTCTGCATGGTGGGCGACCACCGACTCTGGAAGGCGGTCGAAGCCTCAACCATGATCAACGAGGTGACCAAGATCCTGGAGACCGGCGAGCTGGCGTCCGAGGTGCCGCCCGTACAGGGGGGCCGCGGCGAATTCCGCATCGCCGCCTGAGCGCTCACTGAGCCTTTCCCGGTAACCGGTGATCGCTCAGCGTGACCGCATGCAGGTTGCCCGAAGACGCGCTTCCCGGGCGCCGGGCCCTGGGCTGCTTCAAGCAGGCCGTGCTGATTCTGCGCTGGTTCATCGACGGAACCCGCCTGTGCCAACTCGCCCGCGACAACGGCCTGTCCAGCTCCACCGCCTACTGCTACCTGCACGAAGGGCTGGCCGTCCTGGCGGCAGGGGCGCCGGACCTGGCCACCGCGCTGGAGCGGGCCAAGGCGGCCGGCCTGACCCACCTCAACCTTGACGGCAGCCCCGGGCCCCAACGGCGCGGACCTGTGGTGGTCCGGGAAACACTGGCACCACGGCGGCAACATGCAGGTCATCTCCGCCCCGGACGGATGGCCGCTCTGGGTCTCCCCGGTACGCCCCGGCCGCGAGCACGACACCACCTGCGCCCGCCACCACGGCCGCATCGACGCGCTGAACCATTTCGCCGACCAGTTGGGCACCCTCACCCTGGTGTACCTCGGCTACGAGAACGCCGGAGACGCCTTCCGCCACCCGGTCAAGAAGCCCTTCCGAGGCATCCACCGGGTGTGCGAGCGCGCGAACTCCCTACTCAAGACCACGTTCAAGGCCCTGCGGCGAGTCAGCCTCGACCCCAGCCGCATCACCCACATCGCCGCCGCGGCCCTCGTCCTGCTCCAGCTCGAATATGACCGCACCATCTAAACGATCACACATGTGACGTTCAGCGATAGGTGGCCAGCCCTCGCCGCGGAACCGCAGGTCGTGCCGGTCCGGCACCAGGGGCCTACGCGTCGGCCCCGTAGGTCCCGTAGTCCGGAAGCCCCGTCGATTCGAAGATGTGCACCGAGAGGCCGCCCAGTGTCGTCTGATGGCTGACGAGCCGCAGGCCGGCCGGTGCGCCGCCGTCCGGGAACAGGCGTCGGCCCTGGCCCACCACGACCGGGGCGATCACGAGCCGCAATGTGTCGATCAGCCCGGCGGCCAGCAGGGACTGGGCCAGCTGGGCGCTGCCGTGGATCTGCAGTTCCCGGCCAGGCTGCCGCTTTAGTTCGGCGACCTGGGCGGGGATGTCGCCGGAAAGGATCGTGGCCGGGTTCCACTCGGCCTTGGTCAGGCTGTGGGAGGCCACGTACTTCGGCAGGCCGTTCAAGATGCCGGCGAAGGGATGGTCGGTCATCTTCGGCCAGTCCCGCGCGAAGTTCTGGTAGGTACGGCGGCCGAACAGGAACGCGTCCGCCTCGCCGAGCCAGGTGCCAGCCAGCCGGTCGAACTCCTCGTCCAGGTGCGGCACGAACCAGCCACCCCGCGTGAACCCGTCGCTGGTGTCCTCGTCCGGGGACCCCGGCCCCTGGGAGACACCGTCGAGCGTCAGGAACTCCTGCACAACCAGCTTCATCGCGCACCACCCTACTCTTCGACCTCGGATGACCGGCGAGTAGCGCGTGGCCACCCATCGCTGCGCATGGCCACCTATCGGTGGACGTCACAACACACAGCCATGACCGCTTACCGGGAAAGGCTCACTGGGTCGTCGCGTGCGCGCCGCTGCCCCCGGCAACCCGATGGACCCTGCCCGAGCTGCAATTGTTGCGGATGGCGGTCCGGCCGGATGGTTCATCTTAGCCTGGATCCACCGAGTGAATTCGAGTGATCGTTCCCGAGTGGATTCTTCGGGCTGTTGATCTTGTTGCTGTCAGTGGGGCACGCTGAGGACGCCGGCTGTGCCGGCTGTCTGATATTCGGG
>JBOGDG010000004.1:0-21084 GCA_050701655.1 Micromonosporaceae bacterium | reverse complement strand
CCACCCGGGCGGTACGGGTCACCCCTGCCGGCCGCCGCGGCTTCGCCGACACCCTCGGGCTCTCCGTCGATGAGCTGCTGTCACCGGCCACGTCGAGCTGACCCTCAGCGGCCCGCCGACGCCACGCCGTACCGCTAGGATCTCGACGCAATGGAGCAGGTGGAGGCGACCCCGCAGCCGGAGTGGCTGGCGGCGGCCCGTACGGGTGACCCGGCGGCGTTCGAGCGGCTGGCGGCAGTCCATCGCCGCGAGCTGTACGCCCACTGCTACCGCATGCTCGGCTCCGTGCAGGACGCCGAGGACGCGCTGCAGGAGGCGTTGCTGGGGGCCTGGCGCGGGCTCTCCGGATTCCAGGGGCGCAGCTCGCTCCGGGGCTGGCTCTACCGGATCAGCACCAACGCGTGCCTGCGGATGATCGAGCGGCGCCCGAAGCGCATGCTCTCGCCGGATCACGGCCCGCCCCGGCGTGACACCGCCGACCTGGGCGAACCGGTGACGGGGCCGGTCTGGCTGGAGCCGCTGCCCGACGACGTACTCGTTGAGGAGCCGGCCGCCGACCCGGAGCAGCGGTACCTGCGCCGGGAGAGCGTCGAGCTCGCCTTCGTGGCGGTGCTGCAGCACCTTCCCGGTACGCAGCGCGCCGTACTGATCCTGCGGGAGGTGCTGCAGTTTCCGGCGGCCGAGGTCGCGGAGCTGCTGGACACCAGCGTCGCCTCGGTGAACAGCGCGCTGCAGCGGGCCCGGAAGACGATCGGGGAGCGTGCCCCCGGCACCACGCAGCAGGCCGAGCTGGCGGCGCTCGGCGATGCCGGCCAACGCGAGCTGGTGGACGCGTTCGTCTCCGCGTGGGAGCGGGCCGACCTACCGGCGTTGCTGGAGCTGCTCGCCGACGACGCGCGGTTCACGATGCCGCCGCTGCCGGCGTGGTTCGACGGCCGGGAGGACGTGGCGCGGTTCTTCACCGAGCGGGTGTTCGCCACCCCGTGGCGGTTGGTGCCGCTGCGGGTGAACGGCCAGCTGGGCTTCGCCTGCTACATCCGGCAGCCGGGTGCCGAGGAGTTCGCACTGGGCGCGGTCAACGTACTGAGTCTGCGAGGCGGCAGGATCCGCGAGATCACCGGTTTCCTGGACCCGGAGCTGCACCCGCATCTGGGGATCCCGACCAGCCTGCCCGAGGAAGGCTCCGGGCGGCGCGCGGCGGGGTCACCGCGCTGAGCTGCGCACCGTACACCCGCCGTCTTCTTTGATCGTGACCGTGGCGGTGACGTGCGCTCCCGCCGGCAGGTTCACCACGGCTCCGCAGACCTGTTCGAGGGGGCCGAGCCCCTTCTCGCCCGAAGTGGGGCACACGTTCCGGCACTGGCGCCACCAGCTGATCACCCGGTACTCGCCGGGCTCCAGCTGCTGGTTGAGCGCGATCGACGTACCAGAGAAGCCTTTTTCTACCAGCGGTTTCGCCGCCATCGACTCGATCCGTACGTACCAGATGGTGCGCGGGGCGGCGGTGCCGGACTGGCCGACGGTCAGCGTGGCGGCGCCGCTGGCCGGGGTAGTGGTCGCGGGGGCGGACGGGCTGGCCGGCTCGGATTCCGGTGGCGCGGCTCCGCCGCAGCCGCCCAGCAGGAACAGGGCGACCGCGGCGGAGACCAGTAGTCGGTGGGCCCTCACTGCGCCCAGGTGATCTTGGTGATGGTGTTGCCGGTACGGATCGTGCTGGCGCCACCCGTACCGCTTGCCGAACCGTCGCTGTGCGAGTAGATGCTGGCCAGCTGATCGTAGTCGTGCTGGTTGGGGTGTTGGTTGGTGCCGGGGTCGCTGGTGTAGTCCATGCAGGTGCCGAGGTTGGGGTTGGAGAAGTTCTCGTCCTGGTGGTCCAGGCCCCAGTCGTGCCCGATCTCCTGGCACATCACGAACTGCCGCCACGCCGAGGTGTTGTACGGCGAGGAGTTGAAGTACGAGTCGTTGACCTTCGTCGTACCGGTGGTGATGTGGCTGCCGCCGGAGACACTGATCGACGCGATGCCGAGCCAGCCGTTGCGGCCGTACTCGTAGTTGCAGGCGCGAACCGCGCCGGAGGGCTTCGGGCAGCGCCTGCGGATCCGGCTGGTGGTGTCGCTGGAGACCACGGTGTTGTCCAGGTACTGGCTCTTGTTCCAGTCGTTGTTCGCGGTGCTCAGATGGCCGTCCCAGTTGGATGTCACGCTGTCGAGCACGTTGACGGACACGGCGCCGCTGCGGGCCCAGTGGTAGTTGCCCCAACTGTGGTCGGCCTGCGCGGGCGACGAGGTCAGCCCGAGGGTGGCCGCCAACAGTGCGGCGACGAAGGTGAGGTTCCGTACTCGCGCCATCCTGCCTCCCTGAGGATCGGTGTTCGGGGTGGAGACCAGACCGCATCTCACACCGGCGAGTACGCGAGACATTACTGCTGGTCGATGGACCGGCGAAAGGAGCTATTCCCCTCGTTGTCACCCGATCTCGCAAAATTTGCGGCCGCGGAACCGGAGGCTGCCGGGCGGCGTCGAACCGGTATGCGTACCTGGATGCGAATGCTGTTCGCCGTGCTGCTGGGCTCCGGGGTGACCGCCCTGACCGGCGCGCCCGCCGCCGCTTCCTGCGTCCTCCCGCCCCAGAAGTCTTCCCACGCTTTCACCGGTACGGTGACCGCCGTAGCCTGGGACGGCCGGGTCGCGAGCGTCACCACCGACGACGGAGAGACTGTGGAGGTGCGCGGCACCGAGGCGACCGCCGCGAGCGCCACCAGCGTGGACCGCACTTACCAGGTCGGCGCCCGGTACGAGTTTCACCCGCTGAACGACGCCAGCCCGTACTGGGACAACGCCTGCACCGCGACCCACAAGATCGCCGGTGCGGCGCCGGCGGGCGGGACCGGCTCGGAGTCAGGCTCGGCTCCGGCCGCGCCGCCGGCAGCCGCCTCGCTGGCCGGGGGATTCGCCGTGCTGCTCCTGCTGGCCGTGCCGGTGTTCCTGATCTCGCGTTGGCGGCGGTTGGGGTCGGGCCTGGGTACGGCTACAACGCCCCACCCGTCACAAGGCTGACCTGGTCTCGGCCGGGCTGGTGTCGGCCGGGTTGTCGAAGCCGCGCAGCATCAGCTCCAGGCCGAGCTCGAACTGTGCGTCCGGGTCAGACTGTCCACAGTAGATCTCAGCCACGCCTGCCAGCTCGTCGGAGACGCCTGGCCGCAGCAGATCACTGACCGACGGCGCACATCCCGGCCCGTGGTCGCCATGGTTGACAACTTACAGCATAAGTCGTAGCGTTCTCCACGAAACTTACGGCATAAGCAGCCGGAGGATGCGATGACCGCAACAGACGTCACGACCCGCGCCGCCGCACTCGAGCTGCGCGGTCTCACCAAGCGGTACGGCAGCTCCACCGCCGTCGAAGACGTGTCGCTGCAGATCCCGTACGGCCAGGTCTTCGGGCTGTTGGGGCCGAACGGCGCCGGCAAGACCACCACGATCAAGATGATCGCGGGGCTGGTGACGCCGACGGCGGGGTCGGCGCGGGTCGGCGGGTACGACATCGGCGCCCAGCGCAGCCGCGCCGTACAGCACATCGGTGCCGTGCTGGAGGGCTCGCGCAACGTGTACTGGTCCCTGACCGCGTGGCAGAACCTGCTCTACTTCGGCCGGCTCAAGGGGCTGCGCGCGGCGGAGATCAAGCCGCGGGCGGAGCGGCTGCTGCGCGACCTGGGCCTGTGGCAGCGCCGCGGCGAGCAGGTCGGCGGCTTCTCCCGCGGCATGCAGCAGAAGGTGGCGATCGCGGCGGCGCTGGTGACCGACCCGCCGATCCTGCTGCTGGACGAGCCCACGATCGGGCTGGACGTCGAGGCCGCCCGGACGGTACGGGAATGGGTGGTCCAGCTGGCGCGCGAGCGAGCCAAGACCGTCGTGCTCACCACGCACCAGCTCGCGATGGCCGAGGAGCTGTCCGACCGGGTCGCGGTGATCCGGGAGGGTCGGATCATCACCGACCTGCCGACCAGTGAGCTGCTGGACCGCTACGTCGAGGACCGGTACGCCGTCGAGGTCGCCGGCGCCCGGATTTCCGGTCTACTACCGGTCGACGCTGTGGTGGAGTCCGTCAACGGGCGTACCACCATCCAGCTGCCGACCGCCGACCAGGACTCGCTGTACGCCGTGCTGACCGGCCTGCACCAGGCGGCGGTGCCGGTGCTCGGGGTCAGCCGGGTGCGGCCCAGCCTGGAAGAGGTGTTCGTACAGCTGGTGAGGAAGGAGTGACGATGACCTCAACTGCGGTTGCGCCCTCGGCTGTCCCCGCCGTTGTCCCGGCCGGCGCGGGCGTACGGATGCTCGGGAACGAGATCGACAAGGGTCTGCGCGTGATGTGGGTGCACAAGACGCCACTCGTGCTGCAGACCGCGTACCTGATCGCCTTCTACTGGGTGCTGCAGTTCTTCGTCGGTGGCGGCCGGTTCGTGCCCGAGCTGCTGGCGATGACGTTCGTGGCGTACCTGGCGTACCTGGTCAGCTACATCGCCCTGCTGCGGATGGCCGGCGGCGTACTGGAGGAGATGTACACCGGCACGCTCGAGCAGAGCCTGCTCAGCCCGCTGCGGCCGTGGGTGGCCTCGACCGGGCGGCTGGCCGCGGCGCTGGTGGAAGGGCTGATCACCGTGGTGATCGTGACCGGGTTCTACCTGGCGGTGTTCTTTCTGGCGCTGGATGTGGAGCTGACCTGGCGCTGGTCCGCGCTGGTCCCGCTGGCGATCACGCTGGCCGACATCGCCGGGTTCGCGCTGCTCATCGGAGGTGTCGCGCTGGTGGTCAACTCGATCGGCGCGATCGTCCACGTGATCCAGGGCATCGTCATGTTGTTGAACGGGGCCCTGATCCCGGTGTACGTGTTCCCGGCGTGGCTCGCGGTCACGTCCAAGATCGCCGTACCGACCACCCTCGGCATGGACGCCACCCGCAAGCTCCTCACCGGCGCGTCGCTCGGGCAGGTCTGGTCGGACGGCACCGTGCCGTGGGCGCTGCTGCACGCGGTGGTGATGCTGCTGCTCGGCTGGACGGTCTACCAGGCCGCCATCCGGCGCGGGCTGCGCGACGGGAGGCTCGGAGCATGACCAGCTCTGCCTGGACGGCCCGCCGGATGGCCACCGCCGTCGGCAACGAGACCGTCAAAGGGCTGCGTCACGGCTGGGCCGAGCGGATGCAGATCCTGATCGAGCTGCCGTTGTTCGTCGCCTTCGTACTGCTGCTCGGCTACACCGTCGGGCAGGGCACCGCCATCGCCGAGACCGGCCGCGTCGACTGGACGCTCGACCCGCGGCACGTGACGTGGCTGTTCATCGGGATGGCCGCCTTCGTCTACACGTACCTGCATCTGCAGAAGATGTTCTGGCGGCTGCTCGCCGAGATCCAGTCGGGCACGCTGGAGCAGACCTACCTCAGCCCGCTGCCGTCCTGGGTACACGTCGTCGGTGGCCGGGTGGTCGCCGCGATCGCCGAGACCGCGATCGTGGTCGCCGTGATGTTCGGTGCCACCAGCCTGATCGTCCGGCTCGACCTGCACTGGCGGCTGGACGCGCTGGTGCCGCTGGCGCTGCTGGTGGTGGGAGCCGCGGGGCTGGCGTTGATCGTCGCCGGCATCACGCTGGTCTGGAAGCGCATCCAGATGCTGAACGACCTGTTCCTGCTCGGCGTGTTCTTCTTCAGCGGCGCCGTGCTGCCGCGCGCCGAGATGCCCGCCTGGGCCGAGGCGGTCGGCACGCCGCTGTTCATGACCCACACGGTCGCCGGGCTGCGTACCGTCACGCTCGACGACGGCCCACTCGCCTGGGGCGGCACCGGAGGCCTGGCGTGGATGCTCGGCACCGCCGTCGCCTGGTTCGCCGCCGGCCTGATCACGTTCCGGGCCTGCGAACGGGTCGCGCAGCGCCAGGGCAGCCTCTCCCACTTCTGAGTACGCCGGTCACGGGGACCGCCGGCTGTCACGCGGGCTGCCGGCTCGCAGGTTTGCGGGCCCGTACCGCGAGCACGGTGGGGGTGGGCACGCCGCCTTCAGCGAAGCGGTCCAGCGTCAGGCCGGCTCGCGGGAACATGTGCAGCAGATCGGGCAGCGACCAGTGGTCGGCCCCAACCTTGTCGCGCAGCCCCTGATCGGTCCAGGACGCTGTGGTCCAGTGACTGTCGAGGTAGCCCGGGCGGATCATCACCCCGTCCGGGTCGCTTCGGTCGGCGAACCCGCCGCAGAAGCACGGGTGCACGCCGACGTGGACGTACGCGCCGCCGGGGCGCAGCACTCGGGCTGCCTCACGTACCACCGCGGGGTAGGCGGGCATGTCGGTGTGGACCATCACCGCGATCACAGCGGAGGCCGAGTTGTCCCGTACCGGCAGCCGCTCGGCGTCGGCCCGCGCCACCGGCAGGCGCTCAGCGGCGTAGCGCAGCATGCCGGCAGACAGGTCGACGCCGGTCGGTGTCCATCCCAGGCGACGTACCGTGTCGGCGTGCACGCCGGTGCCGCAGCCGATCTCCAGACACACCCCTTCACCGGTGCCGAGCAGATCGCGCAGCGCCCGGTCGACGCCGATCGGGTCGCCCGGCCGGGACCCGGCGAGGAACTCCTCTTCGTACCACTCCGCGATCTCGTCGTACGCCGCTGTACGCGCCATCAGCTACCTCCTCGTCACGCCATGCGGCCGCCTTCGCCTGATGGAGGCAAGGATGCACGACCGGTGGGTCAGATATTTGACAGGAATGCTGTTTGACCTGGTCAGCGCCGATATTTTGAGCGCGCTCGTGCCAGTCGATCTGGGGGGATCGTTCGGCTCACGCCTTTCGAGGAGCGAATGATGGCCGGCTCTGTGTTTCGTCGTGCCCTGCGAATCTTCTCCGGCGCCGCTCTCGTCGCCGTCACTGTGATCGCGCCGGCGGCGCCGTCGTACTCGGCGCCGAACGGCCCTCAGGTGTCGATCGGCGACGTCGCGGTGGTCGAAGGTGACAGCGGTACCAGCAACGCGGTATTCGAGGTCACGCTGTCCAAGGCCAGCGGCAAGGTCAGCACGGTCGACTTCGAAACCTCGGATGGTACGGCGAGCGCCGGTCTCGACTACCAGGCGAGCTCCGGCACGGTCACCTTCAACAAGCGCCAGACCTCGAAGACGGTCAGTGTCCCGATCATCGGCGACACGATCGACGAGCCGGACGAGACGTTCACCGTCACGCTCAGCCGGGCCAGCCGCGACCTGGTGATCGGCGACGGCACCGGCGAGGCCACCATCGCCGCCGACGACGAGGCCACCCCGCCGCCGGCGGCCGCCGACCTCGCGGTGCAGCTCACCGACTCGCCGGACCCGGTAGGGCTCGGCACCGAGCTGACGTACCACGCGCACGTGGTCAACAACGGCCCCGACGCCGCGACGGACGTCCAGCTCACCGACGTGCTCAAGCCGTACGTCGAGTTCGTCTCCGCCAGTCCCGGCTGCGTCAACGACGCCGGTACGGTGCGCTGCAGCACCGCCACGCTCGCCTCCGGCGTGGCGTACGACGTGGACATCACTGTGCGGGTGCAGACCACCGGCGCGATCAGCAACACTGTCAGCGTCGCCAGCGGCACCGGCGATCCCGACTCCGGCAACAACAGCGACACCGAGGCGACCCAGGTCAGCCCGGAGGCGGACCTGCGGGTCTCGCTCACCCACGAGCCGGAGCCGGTCCTGCACGGCGGTTCGGTGACCTTCGCGCTCGGGCTGGCCAACGACGGTCCGAGCCCGGCGGCCAGCTCCCGTGCCCACCTGACCCTGCCCGACGGGCTGGACTTCACCTCCGCCGACCCGGCCTGCGGGTACGACGCGGGCAGCCGTACGGTCACCTGCTCCGCCGGCACCCTCGCCGCCGGCGGCTCGGTGTCGTACGCCGTGACCGCGACCGCGTCCAGCGTGGGTGCGAAGACAGTCACCGCCACGGCCGAGACCAGCACACCGGACAGCGACCCGGCCAACAACCAGGCGACCGACACGGTGAACGCGGTCGGCCCGCAGGCGGACCTGGCGCTGACGGTCTCCGGTGACCCCGACACGGTGCTGACGGGCGAGCCGGTGGCCTACACCTGGACGATCACCAACAACGGGCCGCAGTCCGCGGAGTCGGTCATCCTCGATACCTTCATCGCCGAAGGCGGCACCCTGAACAGCTTCGGCGAAGGCTCCGTCGGCTGCATCTACACCTTCGCCGACCGCCACCTACGCTGCAACTTCGGCGACCTCGCCAGCGGCGCCAGCCACACCGTCACCGTCAACTTCACCTACAGCACCGCCGGCACCAAGACCTTCCCCACCACCGCCACCAGCGACACCGACGACCCGGTAGCGGGCAACAACACCGCCTCGGTCACCACCACCGTCAACACCCCACAGGCAGACCTCGGCCTCACCGTCGTGGGCAACCCCGGCACGGTGCTGACCGGCGAGCCGGTGGCCTACACCTGGACGATCACCAACAACGGGCCGCAGTCCGCGGAGTCGGTCATCCTCGATACCTTCATCGCCGAAGGCGGCACCCTGAACAGCTTCGGCGAAGGCTCCGTCGGCTGCATCTACACCTTCGCCGACCGCCACCTACGCTGCAACTTCGGCGACCTCGCCAGCGGCGCCAGCCACACCGTCACCGTCAACTTCACCTACAGCACCGCCGGCACCAAGACCTTCCCCACCACCGCCACCAGCGACACCGACGACCCGGCAGCGGGCAACAACACCGCCTCGGTCACCACCACCGTCACAGCCGTCTGACCGTACGACCCGGCTACTCCGTGCTGCGCCACCGGTTTCCTTCGCCGAGCGATGAGTTCGTGGCGATCGTGAGGTCTACATTGCCAACATCGACCCGGAGGTGGGCAGTGGGAGCGATACACGTACACGAGTTCATGAGCCTCGACGGCGTGATCGACGCGCCGACGTGGACGTTCGAATACGGCTTCGACCCCAAGATGGGCGAGGCGATCGGCGCGGTCACGGCACGTTCCCAGGGCATCCTGCTCGGGCGTACGACCTACGAGATGTTCGAGCCGGCGTGGTCGGTGCGGACCGTGGAGGACGACCCGGGGGCGCCGTTCTTCAACGACACCACCAAGTACGTCGTCTCCTCGAGGCTCACCGATGCGACCTGGCGCAATTCGAAGATCATCGGGGGGTACGACCCCGACGCGATCCGCCGCCTGAAGCAGGAGGTCGACGGCGACATCTACGTCAGCGGCAGCGGCACGCTGGTCCGGGCGATGCTCGCGGACGGGCTGATCGACGAGCTGCATCTGTTCGTCTATCCGCTCACCCGCGGCTCCGGTCCGCGGCTGTTCCCCGAGGATGCCGCGCCCGGGAAGCTGTCACTCGTGGCCTGTGAGTCGTACGAGAATGGTGTGGTCTATCAGGCCTACCGACCACAGGCAGCGTGAGACCGCCCGCGTCAGCCGTCAGCGCTGTTTCCAGGCGTACAGGTGCTCGGGGCGGCCGGCCTGGCCGTACCGGGCGTTGCGGTCGGCGAGCCCCTGCTCCACCAGGTGCTCCAGGTAGCGCCGGGCGGTGACCCGGGCGACGCCGACCACGTCAGCGATCTCGGACGCCGAAACCTGCGCGACCGCCTGCCGCAGGTGCTCCACCACGGCGTTCAACGTGGTCGGGCTGAGCCCTTTGGGCAGCGCGGGCTCGCTCGATCCCCGTAGTACGGCCAGCGCCCGGTCCACCTCCACCTGATCGCGGCAGGCGTCCCGGCGGCGGCCACCGTCGCCGCCACCGCGGTCGAGGCGCCGCAGCCGGCAGAGTGCCCGGCCGGGGTCACCGCGACCTGCTACGCCGGGCAGGACGGCAACGGGGCGTACTACTCGATCGCGATCCCCGCCGACTGGAACGGCGACCTGGTGATGCACGCCCACGGCGGCCCCGGCCTCGGCGCCCCGACCCCACAGCGCAGCGCCAACGACCTCGCCCGCTGGTCGGTGATGGTCCGCGAGGGGTACGCCTGGGCCGGCTCGTCGTACCGCCGGGGCGGGTACGGCACGCGGATGGCGGTGGCCGACACGGAGCAGCTGCGACGGCTGTTCGTCGCCACGTACGGGCAGCCCCGGCGTACCTTCGTCCACGGCCAGTCGTGGGGCGGGAACGTCGCGGCGAAGCTGGTGGAGACCCACCGCAGCGGGTACGACGCGGCGCTGGTGACCAACGGCATCGTGTCGGGCGGCTCGCGGGGCTACAACTACCGGGTCGATCTGCGGGTGGTCTACCAGTACTACTGCGGCAACCACCCGAGGCCCACCGAGCCGCAGTATCCACTGTGGATGGGGCTGCGACCGGACTCCACGATGACCAGCTCCGGGCTGCGCGCCCGGCTGCAGGAGTGCACCGGCTACCAGTCGGCGCCGGCTGACCGTACCCCCGCCCAACAACACAACCTCGACGACATCCTGGGCGTGACCCGGATCCCGGAGCGGACGCTGTTCTCGCACCTCAACTTCGCCACGTTCACGTTCCGCGACATCGTCAGCAACCGGCTCGGCGGGCGGAACCCGTTCACCAACCAGGATGTCCGCTACACCGGCTCACACGACGACAAGGCGCTCAACGCCGGGGTGGAACGGTTCGCCGCCGACCCGTCGGCGGTACGCGACCTGTCGTACGACAGCGACCTCACCGGCGCGGTGTCTATCCCGGTGCTGACGCTGCACGCGATCGACGACCCCACCGTGTTCGTGGAGCACGAGTCGGCGTACCGGGCCACCCGCGCCGGTGCCGGCACCGCTGACGGCCTGGTGCAACTGTTCACCCGCGAGAGCGAACACAGTGCGCTCAGCGACAGCGGGTACGCCAGCGCGATCACGGCGCTGTCCGGCTGGGTAGAGACCGGCCGCAAGCCGACTCCGGAGTCGGTCAGCGCGACCTGCCCGCGGTTCGACCAGGTGTACGGCACCGGCTGCTTCTTCGATCCCGGATACGTCCCCGGCAGCTACGAGTCGCGGGTGTACCCACGGTCGGGCGCCCGGCACTGGCCCGCCATGACCGCGGCCGAAGCCGAGGCGTGGAGCCACATCGACGGCGTCGGCATCGCACCCTGATGCGTCATCCCCGCCCGAGGTCTGGCGATCCGACCTCGGGCGGGACCGGGTTACCGTGCAGTGCCCGTACCGCCGATTCCCTATTTCCGTCAGTGTCCCTTTCTGGTCGCGCTTCTTGCTGTCGCGTGTGGTGACGGCGTGATTGCAGAAAATAATCTGTGTACGGGTTGCTCCGCTGGCTTTGTTGTGCCCCGGTTTTTGTCGGGGGTGTCTTTAGGATTTGGTTCATGAATAGCGGCCACGGCGTGGGAGTGCACCCGGCGCGGAAAGCTATTGCCGCCGTGCGCGCTGCGTTGGACCCCGCTATGGATGCGTCGTCGTGGTCCCGGGTTGTGATCGGCCGCCGGCGTGGGGCGAAGCACACTCACGCACAACTACCGAGAGTGATGGGTCCGATTTGTCGTCAGGCATGCGGGAGGGCGGCACGCCACCTCGGCCACCCTCCGTACGTCGCATGAACCGGCCTGGGTCAGGCCTTCCGCGTCACCGCCATCACACCGACCGTGACACCCCAGATCCCGATGAGTGAGCCAAGCGGGAACAAGGGGTCGAACCGATCGGTGAACGGGACGGTGGCGGAGGCGAGGGCGAAGGCCAGTCCGCCGACCAGGCCGAGCGCGATCGTGATCCGGTTCCCGACAGTGCGGGTGAGGCCGCCGGCCACGGCGAGGAACGCGATGCTCAGCGCCCAGGGTGCGTTGACGAGAATTTCGTTCCAGGTCTGCATCGTGGAGATGTACGTCGGCTGGCCGGCCTCGAGGGATTCTGCCCCGAGGGCGCCGAACAGATGTGCGGTCATGCCGACGGTGGCGAGGACGCCGATGCCGCCGACGATCTTGGTCACCTTGACCATGCCGTCGCTGAGGTCGCTACGGCGCGAGGTCGCGAGGATCCCCGCGGCGAACAGGCCCATCGACAGCAGCAGCAGCGCGTGCGAGGGATACCAGGTCGGCTGCACGAGCATCTCGTGAAGTTGCTCGACCTTGTTGCCCTCGCCGCTGTCGCCCGGATGCATGGCGCCGCCGGCGAAGAAGGCGACGCCAGCCAGCGCCAGGCAGACGCCACTGACCCGGTTGAGCCGTGCGATGCCGGAAGGGGCCGCACGGACTTGCGTCGACGTACTCATCGCTGCCTCCTTGTGCTCGGTGGTGATGCGTCAACGGTGTTCGACGAAGCGGTCTCCGCGCATGAGTGCACACCCTGCTCTTCCTGAGGGAGAACCCTCATCCCTCAGGTGCCGTCGCGTGCCAGCATTCGGGTATGGCCGCGGCGGCGAACGCGTACGACGAGGCCCCATCGGCAGTCCGCGAAGCCGGACTCGCGTTGGTGGCCCTGGTGGTCGCTGCGCTCGTCGGCTCTGGCTGGTATCTCGGTTTCCACCTCGACAACGCGCACAACGGGCTGTTCGCCGCGTCGTGGACAGCGGTGGGGCTCTACGTCGTCCGCATGCGGCCCCGGCACCGGGAGGGCTGGCTGTTCGTAGCCACCGGAACGGTGCACGCCGTCATGTTCTTCGGCCGGCAGTACGGCCTGCACGAGGGCCCGCTCCCGGGTGCGTCCTGGCTCGGCTGGATCGGGGTGTGGCCGCTGCCTCTCGCGCTCGCGGTCACGGGCTGGATGCTGATGGCGTTCCCGGACGGCAGGTTGCTGTCGCGGAGGTGGCTGTATCCGGCCTGGGGCATGGTCGTGGTGGCGAGCCTGATGGCGACGGTATCCGCGTTGTGGCCGACGACGGACTACGACCGAATCGGCCTGGTGGCACCGCACCCCTTCGACCTGCCAGCAGCCACGGCGGTTGCGCGGGTGTGGGCGTACGCGCAGTTCAATTACCTGCTCTTTCAGGTCCTCTGGACGTTCGCGATCGTGGTGCGCCTCAGGCGGGCCGACGGCGACGAGGCACGCCAGATGCGCTGGCTCGTGTACGCGGTCGTGATGGACCTCCTGCTCCTGGTCGCCGGTCTGGTGACGCTGGGTAGTCCGGTGCTCGCGCTCCTCGGGCTCCCACTCATCCCGGTCGCCGCCGGATTCGCGATCCTGAAGTACCGGCTCTACGACATCGACCCGGTCATCAACAAGACCATCGTTGTCGGGGCCATGTTGCTGCTCATCACCGCCGGGTACGTCGCGCTCGTGATGGGCGTGGGTGCCGTGCTACCGGTGGGGGAAGGCTGGCTGGCGCTGCTCGCGACCGCCGTCGTCGCGGTCGCGTTCGAGCCGCTGCGCCGGCGTGCCCAGCGTCTGGCCGACCGGCTCGTGTACGGGCGGCGGGCCACGCCGTACGAGGCGCTTTCCCGGCTGTCCGCTCAGCTCGACGCGGCGCCCGAGGAGCTGCTGGATGGGATCGCCGCGACGGTCGCCAGCGCGGTGGGCGCGACGGAGGTCATCGTCTGGGTGGGCGAGGAGGAGCGGTTGGCCCCGAGGGCGGGGTGGCCCGACCCCGGCGCGGGAGCCGAACCGGCGCCCCTGACCGGACTCGCCCACGGGTCGCGCTGTCATGTCCGGCCCGTCGTCCATCACGGCACGGTCCGCGGCGCGATCACGGTACGGAAACCACCGGGCGAGCCCTTGACCGTCACTGAGGAGCGGCTGCTGGCGGATCTGGTCGCGCAGACCGGTCTGGTGATCGCGCAGCAGGAGCAAGCCCAGGAGTTGCAGGCCGCGGCTCGGCGCATCGTCACCGCGCAAGACACGGCTCGCCGGCGCCTGGAACGCGACCTCCACGACGGCGCGCAGCAGCGGCTGGTGACCCTGGGGTTGGAACTCGGCGTTCTCGCTGAGCGGGCGAGGGCGTCCGGCGATGACCTTCTCGCGGACCGGGCGAAGGACGCACGCGCACAGCTGCTGGAGGCCACCGCCGACCTTCGGGAACTGGCCCGCGGCCTGCATCCCATGGTGCTCGCTCAGGCTGGCCTGGAGGCCGCGTTGGGCGCGCTGGCGGACAGATCGACCATTCCGGTACGGCTGCGGGTGACCGTCGAGCGCCGACTTCCTCGCGAAGTCGAGGCGACGGCGTACTACCTGGTCAGTGAGGCGCTCACGAATGCGGCGCGGTACTCAGCGGCAGGCGTAGTCACCGTCGAGGTGGCCACCGTTGGCGACGGGTTACGGGTCGCGGTGGCCGACGACGGCCGCGGTGGTGCCCGACCGGGTGCGGGCAGCGGGCTGCAGGGTCTCGCGGACCGGCTCGCCGCGCTCGGGGCCAGGCTCGAACTCGACAGCCCCTCCGGGGGCGGGACTCGGATCAGGACGGTGCTGCCATGCGGGTGATCGTCGCCGACGACGTGGTGCTGTTCCGTGAGGGAATGGCGCGCATCCTCGCCGAGATGGGCTTCGAGGTTGCGGGCCAGGCGCGCAACGGCGCCGAGTTGGTGAGTCTCGTACGGCGGGATCCTCCCGCCGTGGTCATCACCGACCTGCGGATGCCGCCGGGCTTCGCCGACGAAGGCATCGAAGCGGCCGCCGAGATCCGGTCCTTCGCGCCGCAGGTCGGACTCGTACTGCTGTCGCAGTACGTCGAGGTGCACCACGCACTGCGGCTCATGAACGAGTTCGACGGATCGGTCGGCTACCTGCTCAAGGACCGGGTGTCGGACCTCGGCGCCTTTGCGGTCGACGTACGGCGGGTCGCGGCCGGGGAGGTCGTCATCGACCCGGAGCTGGTGTCGCGGCTGGTTGGCCGACGCCGGGAACGGGACCCCCTAGCCGAGCTCACCGACCGCGAGCGGGATGTGCTGGCGCTGATGGCCCAAGGGCTGACGAACGCGGCGCTGGCCAAGGAACTCTTCGTCAGTCCGAAGACTGTCGAGGGCTACGTGCGCAGCGTCTTCACCAAGCTCGGTCTGGCGCCGGGCGAGCGGGAGCACCGGCGCGTGCTCGCGGTGTTGCAGTTCCTGCGCCAGCAGTAATCCGTCAGCCCGTGGCGATTCACCCCGAAACCCACTGTTTCATGGAGGCTCTTCTCGGCGGGCACCACTAGAACGAGCTACCTGAACCGGCCTGATACTTGTCGCTCGGGTTGCCGTGCCCCGGCACCAGGTCGCAGCTCTCCCCGGTTGCCCTGGGCAAGACCGGGGTTGTGACAAAGGGTCCCTCCGCCTGGACGGAGGCCCATCACGTGCGGCACTGGGTGGATGGTGGTCCGCGCGCCGCCGGTGCCCGGCGCGCTGCAGGGCGGCTGTCGGTGCTGACCGACCTCAACATCCACCTGCTGCTGCAGCGGGTACGCGACAAGCTCCCCGAGGAGCAGCGCGGCAACATCGAGCTGGCCGTCTACGACGAGACCGTCCGCAATAACATCATCCTCGTGAACGACGACCTCTGTGTCGCTCAGCCCTACCTCAACGACGCCCGCGGCCTCGACTCGCCGACCTTCGTCATCGAACGCCGATGGCAAGACCAAGGACTCTTCCGGGTGTACGAGGAAGTGTTCACCACGTTGTGGAAGCGCAGCCGGTCGCCATGACTACGTACACCAAGTTTCTGCCGGTCGCCGTCGAGGCCGTCGACATGGCGCGCGCCCTGATCCGTGGCCAGGCGCCAGGGTTCCTCACCTCCAAGGGTGACCGTGACATGGCCTCCCAGCTCGACTACGCCGTGGAGCAGGCGGTACGAGGATTCCTCAGCGACGCCACGCCCGACATCGGCCTGATCGGGGAAGAGGAGGGCGCCACCGGCCCCGACAGCGACCTGCGCTGGGTGCTCGACCCGATCGACGGCACCGCCAACCTCGTACACGGCCTGCCGCTGTTCGCGGTCTCGCTCGCCCTCGTCGACGGCAAACACCCCGTGCTCGGTGTCATCGACCTGCCGCTGCTCGGCAGCCGCTACACCGCCGTCGAGGGACACGGCACTCACGTCGATGGGCAGCCGATCCGGGTCAGCGAGACGGCCAACCTGAACGAGGCGATCGTCACCATCGGCGACTACGCCGTCGGTGCGGGCGCCCAGCAGAAGAACGACCTGCGCCTTGCCGTCACCACACTGCTGGCTGGGCAGGTCCAACGCGTACGGATGTTCGGCACCGCCGCCATCGATCTGGCCTGGCTCGCCCACGGCCGCACCGACGCGACGGTGATCCTGTCCAACAACCCCTGGGACATGGCCGCCGGCGTCATCATCGCCCGCGAAGCCGGCGCCACCGTCGCCGACCGAGACGGCTCACCACACACGTACGACTCCCACGCCACGATCGCCGCCAACCCAGACCTCATCGAAACTGTCCTCGACCTCGTACGGCAGGCCACGTCGACAAGAGGGCTGTAGAGCAGACGTAAGTCTGGCGGAAGGAGCCGTGGTGTCCTTCGCCGCTCACCTCGGTGCGCTGGGCTCTGACGGCAAATTCGGGTGCTGCGTTGCTGGTGGCCGGCTAGCCTGGTTGGCGTCTCTGTCGCCGTTGGATCGGAGAGTCGGTTGCTCCTCTGAGGTCTCGACATCACGTTTGTCGTTTCGTTCCTCGACCTCAGGAGCCGCCTGTGTCTTCGATTGTGTGCGCTGATCTCTGCTTCGTCTGGCCCGACGGGCAAGCCGTCTTCGACGGTCTGGAGCTGACAATCGGGCCGGGGCGTACCGGGCTGGTCGCGCCGAACGGCGTCGGCAAATCCACCCTGTTGAGGCTGATCGCCGGTGAGCTCGCGCCGACCCGCGGGTCGGTCACGGTCACCGGCCGGCTCGGGTACCTGCGACAGGACGTGCCGCTTCAGGCCGACGTCGCGGTCGACGAGGTGCTCGGCGTCGCGGCCGTACGGCGGGCGCTGGCCGCGATCGAGGCCGGCGACGTCACCCCGGAGCTGTTGGAGACCGTCGGCGACGTCTGGGATGCCCAGGAGCGGGCCCGGGCGGCGCTGGACCGGTTGGGGCTGACCGACATCTCGCTCGACCGTACGGTCGGGTCGCTCTCCGGCGGGGAGGCGATGCTGGTGGCGCTGTCGGCACGGTTGCTGGACGCGCCGGACGTACTGCTGCTCGACGAACCCACCAACAACCTCGACCTGGCCGCCCGGGAACGGCTCTACCGGGCGGTGGCCGATTGGCCGGGCGTACTCACGGTGGTCAGCCATGACCGCGCGCTGCTGGGCCTGGTCGATCAGATCATCGACATCGGTACGGGCGAGGCGCGGACGTACGGCGGCAACTTCGCGGCGTACCAACAGAGTCTGGCCGCCGAGCAGGGGGCGGCGCAACGGGCGGTACGCACCGCCGAGGCCGACGTGCGGCGGCAGGGCCGGGAGCTGACCGAGGCGCATATCAAGCTCGACCGGCGGGTCCGCAAGGGGGCGCAAGCAGGCCGCCGAAGCACGGTTCCCGAAGGTGGTGGCGCAGGAGCGCAAACGGCAGGCGCAGGTCTCGGCCGGCAAGCTGCGGGAGAACCACGAGGCGGATCTCGCGGCGGCTCGGGAGTCACTGCGGGCCGCCCAGGACGCGGTACGCGACGACGCCGAGATCCGGGTCGCGCTGCCCGACACCGAGGTCCCCTCCGGGCGGGTCGTGCTGGTCTGCAAGGGGGTACGGGCGGCGTGGCTGGACCGCGAGATCGACCTGGAGATCCGGGGACCGGAGCGGATCGCACTGCTGGGCGCGAACGGCACCGGCAAGACCACTCTGCTGCGGATGATCGCCGGCGAGCTGGAGCCCGCCGCCGGAGTGGTACGCCGCAACGCCGAGGTGCGCTACCTGCCGCAGCGGCTGGATGTGCTCGACGACGAGCTCAGCGTGCTGGACAACGCGCGCCGGCACGCCCCGTACGGTGACGTCAACGCCATCCGCGCCCGGCTGGCGACACTGCTGTTCCGGGGCGCCGCCGCCGAACAGCTCGCCGGGTCGCTCTCCGGCGGAGAACGCTTCCGCGCCGCGCTGGCCGCACTGCTCTGTGCCCAGCCGGCGCCGCAACTGCTGTTGCTCGACGAGCCCACCAACAACCTCGACCTGGCCAGCGCGCGGCAATTGGAGCAGGCGCTGGCGGCCTACCGAGGCGCCCTGCTGGTGGCCAGCCACGACCTGCCGTTCCTGCGGGCGGTCGGGGTCACCCGCTGGGTACCCCTCGACCCCGACCGCCCGGGTGCCGCGCGGCAGTGACCAGGAGGCAAGCAGCCCAGGTGTTGATCAGGCGTAGCAGTCGGCGTAACTTTCGGGTCGACTCTCGGACGAGGAGGCATCCATGTCCAGCCTGCGAGTACGCGCGATTGGCGGCATGCGCCGCCTGACGACGATCCTCGCGGTCGCCATGACGGCCGCACTTGTGTTCGCGACGCCGGCGTCGGCGATCACCGACGGCGAGCTGGACGGGGAGCGCCACCCGTACGTGGGGCTGGTGGTCGCGCAGGACGCGAACGGTAATCCGCTCTGGCGCTGCAGCGGCACGCTGCTGTCCGCGCGGTTGTTCCTGACCGCCGGCCACTGCACCGAGAGCCCGGCGGCACACATGGAGATCTGGTTCGACTCGGACGTCGAGTCCGGGATCCCCGGCAACGGGTACCCCAACGACGGTGATGTCGGCGGCACGCCGTACACCCACCCCAACTACAACCCGAACGCCTTCTACCTGTACGACCTGGGCGTCGTGGTGCTCGACAAGCCGATGAAGATGCGCAAGTACGGCACGCTGCCCGCGCTGGACCAGCTCGACGCCCTCAAGCCCAGCCGTCACGTGACGTTCACCGCCGTCGGCTACGGCTTGCAGCAGATCAACCCCGCCAAGGTGCAGGCGGACCGGGTGCGGATGCTGGCGCGACCGCACCTGGTGCAGATCAACGGCGGCATCGTCGGTGACTTCTCGCTGCTGTTGTCCAACAACCACTCCTCCGGCGGTACCTGCTTCGGCGACTCCGGCGGCCCGAACTTCCTCGGCAACTCGAACGTCGTCGCCGGGGTCACCTCGTTCGGCCTGAACGGCACGTGCGGCGGCACCGGCGGTGTCTACCGCGTCGACCGTGCCGACGACCTGAACTGGCTGTACGGCAGTTTCGGGGCGTACCTCTGACGGGTCAGCGGCGCCGGGTCTTCCCGGTCGCGGTGTTCGAGTACGCCGAGACGCCGTTGGCGTTGAACGCGCGTACCCGGTAGGTGTACTGCGTGTTGGGCAGCAACCCACCATCGGTGTACGTGGTGACGTCGTGGCCGACGGTGGCGACCGCCGCGAAGTCAGCGCAGCCGTTGCCCTGGCAGCGCTCGATCCGGAAGCCGTCCTCGGTGCCGGCGCCGTCGTTCCAGGTCAGCCGGATCTGGCTGCGCGAGATCCCGGTGGCGGTCAGTCCGTTCGGGGCGACCAGGGACGCCGCCGACCCGGCAGCGAACCGCAGGGTCACGATGTCGTCCGCGGTGCCCCGCTCGTACTTCGACAGGTAGCCGTTCCACGACGTGCCGGTCACCAGCGCGTTGCCGGCCCCGTCGATGGCGAGCCCCGCGACTCTGTCGTCTCTTTCGTCCACCCCGTGGAACCGGTAGCGCCACAGCTCCCGGCCGTCCGGCGCGTACCGGATCACCAGGTAATCGTCGTTGTGGGTTGACACGTTCCTGGCGGTGCCAGCCGTGGTGACCACGCCCGCCGAGTCGACCGCCACCGTGACCGGCAGGAACGTCTCGTTGTCGGGCATGCTGAGCGGTGTCGCCCAGCTCCGGACGCCGGAGGCGTCGTACCGGGTCAGGAACGCGCTGCCGGGCTGCTCGCGGAAGAAGCCGGCGACATAGAAGTCGCCCGCGTCGGTCACGTCGACAGCCGCGCCGCCGTCGCTGCGGATCTGCTGCAGCAGGGCGCCCGCGCGGTCATATCGCAGGGTTACCGGAGTCGGCGGGAACAAGCCGACCGTACCGGTGATCGTGATCCTGCCAGCCGCGTCGAGGTCCATGTCGCGCGGCTCCCCGCTGCCGCCTCCGCTGTCGGTCCAGCGGCGCTGCCACACCACGGCGCCGTTCGGGTCGTAGGTCACGGTCCCGATGTCGGTGGCCCACTTGTTGTCGAGGTTCTGGGTGATCCCGGTGACCACCACGTTGCCGTCGGGGGTGAGCGCCAGGTCGGCGACCCGGTCGGCGGTGGTCCCGTTGCCGAGGTGCCGACGCTCCCAGAGCGGCTCGCCGCTCGCGCTGTACTTGCGGGTCGACCAGTCGAACGTGAAGCTCGGGCTCGGCGTGTACGAGGTGCCGCTGACGTACACGCCGCTCGCGTCCGCCGCGATCTCGGTGGCCCGGTCGAATCCGTCGCCGGGGCCGTTGTGCCGCTGTGCCCAGCGCTGGGCGCCGTCGGGACCGAACCCGACCACCAGGTAGTCGAAGTTCGGGTAATGGGAGCCGTCGCCGATCGAGCCGGCGGCGTACACGTTGCCCGCGGAGTCGACCGTGACCGCCAGGGCGCTGCCGCCGACGCCGCCACGGGAGCCGTTGTAGTGCGCGGTCCAGAGCGGCGTACCGCTGGGGCTGAGCTTGACCACGGCGAACGTGATGCCGCTGCCCGCCGAGTCGACCGCTCCGCCGATGTACGCGTTGCCGGCCCCGTCGACCGCTAGCGACGCCGCCTGGTCGTACCCGCCGTTGTGATACCGGAACACCTGCGGCGTGTCACCGTCATCGGCCGCGCCGGCGCCAGCCGGCAGCAATGCGCCGGCTAGTGCCCCTAGTGCCAACCCCGTGAGCTTCGTTGCGCCTCGCATCGCCATCACCCTTACCTGGGGAGGGGGTTGTCTCTGGGTGCTACGACCGCGGTGACAAGGGAGATGGCGGCAGGACCTTACGGTTGCGTTACGGGGGCGGTCGCGGTGGTCATCCGGGTGTCGTGCGGGTCTCGTACATCCGGATCCAGGCGAGTACGCCGGCCGCGGCGGTGAGGCCCGCGACCGCCCAGGTGGCGCCGCGGATCCCGGTGAGGTCGGCGAGCAGTCCGGCCAGTAGCGCGCCGACGGCGAAGCCACCGTCGCGCCAGAGTCGGTAGACCCCGACGGCGCGGGCCCGCCAGGCGGGGTGGGCGACGTCGCCGACCGCGGCGAGCAGGGTGGGGTAGACCAGGGC
>JBOGDG010000003.1:0-23920 GCA_050701655.1 Micromonosporaceae bacterium | reverse complement strand
GCCTTATTCGGGGTGCTGGTGGCGCCGCTGGCCACCCGGCTGCGGGGGCTCTACCTGGCCATCGTGACGCTCGGCCTGGTCTTCCTCGGCGAGCACATCTTCAAGGAGTGGAAGCAGCTGACCGGCGGGCCCGGCGTCGGCCGGGCGGGCCCGGTGCCGGTGCTGTTCGGCAACCAGCTCAACGCGCCCGGGGACATGTTCACCGGCGAGCAGAAGCTCTACCTACTCACCCTGGTGCTGCTGGTCGGCTTCGCGGTGTTGGCCCGCAACCTGGCCCGCTCCAAGGTCGGCCGCGCGTTCGCCGCGATCCGCGACCGCGACGTCGCGGCCTCGGTTATCGGGGTGAGCCTGACCCGGTACAAGGTGCTCGCGTTCGCGGTGTCCTCGTTCTACGCCGGGTGCGCCGGCGCCCTGCTCTACACCATCACCGGGTTCATCGAGCCCGGCTCCTTCAACCTGCTGCTCTCGGTGCAGTACATCGCGATGGTGCTGATCGGCGGCGCGGGCACCGTCTCCGGGTCGATCATGGGCGCGCTGTTCATCACCATGCTGCCGAAGCTGACCCGGGAGCTGCCGGCGTTCGCGCCGTTCATCTCCTCCGACGCGAGCGCCCCGTTCAACGTGTTCCAGCTCGAAACCGTGCTGTACGGCCTGTTGATCATCGGCTTCCTGCTGTTCGAGCCACGCGGCCTGTACGGCATCTGGATCAGAGCGCGCAACTACTGGAAGTCCTGGCCGTTCTCGTACTGACTGCGAAAGGACCGACTGATGAAGCTAAGAAGAGCACCACTGCTAGCCGGGGCGGCCGCCGTTGCCCTGCTGCTGTCCGGCTGCGGGCTGCGCGGCGGCGACGACGAGGTGACCACGGGGGTAGGCGTCACCGAGAAGGCGTGCCCGAACACTCCCAACAAGGACAACGGCTGCATCTACCTCGGCATCATCTCCGACCTGACCTCCGGTCCGTTCGCGGCGCTGGCGGTGCCGATCACCGACGCCCAGAAGGCCTTCTGGAAGCGGGTCAACGACGACGGCGGGATCGGCGGGTACGACATCGACGTCACCACGTACGTGAAGGACAACAAGTACAACCCGGAGACCCACAAGCAGGTCTTCGACGAGATCCAGGGCAAGGTGCTCGGGCTGGCGCAGACCCTGGGCTCGCCCACCACCGCCGCCATCATCAACGACCTGAAGACGAAGAAGATCGTCTCCGCACCGGCGTCCTGGACGTCGGGCTGGGAATTCGAGGACGTGATCATCGAGTCCGGCACCAACTACTGCTTCGAGTCGATGAACTCCGTCGACTACGCCGCGGACGACCTGGGCGCGAAGTCGGTGATGGCGGTGCACTACGCGGGAGACTACGGCGACGACGCGGCGAAGGGCGTGGAGATCGCCGCGGGGGTGCGGAACCTGACCTTCGAAGCGGTGGAGACCCCGCCGGGCCAGGACAACCAGGCCGCAGCGGTCAAGGCGGTCGTCGGCAAGAAGCCGGACGTGGTCATCCTGACCACCGGCCCGACCGACGCCGCGGTGGTCATCGGGCAGGCCGCCGCCGGCGGGTACAAGGGCACGTTCATCGGCACCAGCCCGACCTGGAACCCGGCGCTGCTGAAGAGCCCCGCCGCGGGCGCCTTCAAGGCGCTGTACAAGCAGTCCGGCCCCTGGGCGCCGTACGACGCGGACACCCCTGGGCACAAGGCGATGCGGGACGCGTTGGGCGACGTCACCCCGAACGACGGCTATACGTCGGGCTGGATCTGGTCGTACCCGATGAAGGCGGCGCTGGAGAAGGCCGCCGAGGACGGCGACATGACGCGGGAAGGCCTGCTGAAGGCCGTGAAGTCGCTGGACAAGGTCGACTACGAGGGCATGCTGCCCGAGGAGGCGGGCAACTTCGCGGGTGAGCCGAACGATTCCGCGTTCCGGCAGAGCCTGATCAGCAAGGTGGACGAGTCGGCGGCCACCGGCGTCACGGTCGAGAAGGACCTGTTCGTCGGCCCTACCGGAAAGGACTACGAGTTCACAGACCGCTGCTCCTGACGGGAGGTCTGCGACCACCTAGATCTAGCGATCGGCGCGACGCTGCTGGGTTCGCAGCTGGTGGCGCCACCCGCCTGGGCCGCCGGCGACGCCGCCTTCTACGACACGCTCGACCTGACCCGCCCCGAGCTGGCGGTGGTGCGGGCGGAGGTGGACGGCGGCGACTACCAGGGCGCGGACTGCCGTTTCGACTCCGAAAACTCCGAACACCGCTAGCCGCCGGTACGGCGGGCCACCGCGTCAAGGGCGAGCTGCCACGGGTAGCTGGCGATCCGCGTCCCCCCGGTGCGGGGTGGGTGGGGCTGGAACCCGTCCGGCCCGTACAGCACGATCACGCCGGCTTCGCGCAACCGGGTGACGCTCTGGTCGAACACGGCGTTGTTCGCCAGTGCGCTGTTGACGAAGGGCAGCACCGCGATCGGGACGTCGCCGAGACCGGTCAGTTCGGCCAGCAGGCTCAGTGGGTACGTGTCGCTGATGCCCGCTGCCCACTTGTTGATCGTGTTGTATGTCGCCGGCGCCACGATCACGGCGTCCGGTACCGGAAGACGTGGCCCGCCTCCGCTGTAGGCCAGCCGTACCGGATTGCCGGTCAGCTCCTCCAATGCCGGTACGTTGAGAAAGTGCTCGACCGCGGCAGCGGTCGGGATCACGTGCACCGACCAGCCGGCGTCATGTGCCAGTCCGACCAGGTTCCCGACCTCGGAAGCCGGACCGGCGCCGCACGCCACAACGTACAGGACCCGCTCACTCACGCCGGGATCCCGCGCGGGAGGTAGACGATGACACTGCGGCCACCTCCCCTCGCTCTCCGGTGCGCTCGTGGTCGCCGCCATCGCGGCCCTCTCGTCGTACTCTCACATGCGGACCTTGCGATCCGCTGCGAGCAATCGGAGATGATCGTTGCCCACCTCCACCGCTGGACGGTCGAACAGGAAGACGAATGTTTACTGGCACGACGATTCCCGAGAGCCTTCGTTGTGATGTTGAAGTGCTCTGGGACTACCACGACATGCGGCATGAGCTGCATCCATGTGACGTTGGAATCGGACTCGGGAGCCACGATCTCGGCGTCGCTGTTGTTGCGACAGAACTGTTTCTCCGTGGATTCTTCCCCCGCATTGTTTTTACTGGTGGTAATGCACCAACGACGGTCGCCCGGTTCCCGCGTGGAGAGGCGGTTCATTACCGAAAGTACGCTGTCGAAAACGGTGTGCCGGCGGAGTCGGTGCTGGTCGAGACAGCGGCGACCAATACAGCGGAAAATCTCGCGCTGACAAGAGAACTACTCGCCGAACACGGTATCGAGGTTGGCTCGGTCATTCTCATGTCGCGGCCTTATCAACAGAGACGCGCGTTCGCCACGTGCAAGAAAGTGTGGCCTGAGGTAGAGGTGTTGTGCACGTCTCGGCCGTTGTCGCTGGACGACTACGTTGTCAGTATTGGCGACGTGAAGCGCGTGATAGACATGTTGGTCGGCGATACGCAGCGCATCGAGGTATACGCGGAACGTGGCTTCGCGATTCCACAGGAAGTCCCAAAGGATGTGCGTGCTTCATACGCCCGACTTGTTGATGCGGGCTACACCAGTCGCCTCGTGTAGACCGCACGTCGGCCGTGAGAAATCATGTGACCCCGCTCCGCTCACCATTTCGACCGAACCCTGCCGACGGCCATGCGCTCGCTTAGCTCGATCGCCAACCTGGGGGGTCGCGACCGAGAGAGAATCCGCCGAACGATCATGCGTGACAGCCGGTGGTAGCGCACCTGATCGGGGCCAACCCGCTCGGCCGCGAGAAGCGCGGTGAGCGCTTCGTCGATCCTGTTCCACCGGGCGTACGCTCGCGCCGTCTCGATCGCATGTCGTACCCGCCGTTCGACGGGTAGGGCAGACGTGTCGAGTGCAGGAGCAATGTCGATCGCGCGCTGCACGTCGCCGAGTTCCATGGCGACGCACACTTGGTGGATCTTGACATTCGTGGGGCCGAACGCGCTCCACACGTGGTTGGCGTCGACGCCGAGATGTTGAGCGGACACCTCGGCTTCGGCCATGTGCGTATCTGCTGATGCGCGATCATCGTCTCTGGCCGCTGCCAGGGCGCACACGAGGTGCAGACTCCCGTAGACGGACAGCACTTGCGGGCTCGGCCTTTTCAGGCGCGGTTCCAGGTACTGAGCGGTCGTCGAGGCCAGCCCGCGCGCCTGCGCGTACTCTCCGATCGAAACAAGGGCATGAGCGGCGGACCGGCTCAGCGAGCCAATCACAACGTGGTCATTACTCGTACTCGCGGCGGCCAGACCACGACTGGCCGCGATCCACGCAAGATCGGCCTCACCAAGCTTCGTCAAGAACAGCGTGGCGACCTGATGCACGTACGCGGTGAGCGCGTGCGCACGTTGCGCATCGCTACCGTCATAGACCCGTGTCGCGGTTCGACAGTCCTGGATCAGGTAGGGAAGCCGGCGTGCGAGCGTGCCGTATTGCGAGCGTTGGTACACGTTCCAGAGATCCGCCACAGCCCGCTCCAGGTCAGTCAGCGGCAGCGGCTCGTCGTCGGGGAAGACCATCATTGCCGGCGTCAGGTGGCGGTAGTCGTGAAGTGCGGCTCGAAGTGCCGGGGTCGTCTGGCATCCCGAGTCCTCCGACCACTCAAACAGGCTCGGCTCGCCGACGAGGTCGCCCAGCGACACGTCCAGTTCGCTCGCGAGTGTGCGTATCACCGACAGCCGATCCAATTCGGCCCGGTTGGTCTCAACCTTGCGCAGCCATTCGGCCGTCTTGCCGACCAAGCCGGCTAAGACTTCTTGGGACAGGCCGCGTCGGCGCCGGTAGAAGGCGACGCGCTGGCCGATGGTCATGTCGTCGGTAAGACCTCGCACACCGATCACCCTGCCTGACGAGCCTGCGGGAACCCGGTACGGATTTTCCCGGTTCCCGCACCAGAGCGCCCGTAGCTTCTCAGCATGGCACGGGGTAGGCGCACGGATGCACCACGTGATGTCTCCTTGGCTGTCGAGCTTTCCCCGGGTGGTCCGGGGCAGGAGGGAGCAACAGCGATGTTGACGACGAACAGGCGGGCGGCCGGGACTGCGCACACGCGGCTCGACCCGCTGTACCCGAACTCCGGCGCGTTCGCGCTGGGCAGACCGTTCGGGCTGCTCGACGTGGCCGGCGAGGTGACCGCCGCCGAGGCGTTGCCGTTCGGGCTGAACCGCGCGGTGGTAGCCCCAGCGGTGGCGGCGGTTGATCTGTCCACGTACGGATTCGACCACGAACGGCAGATCGGCACCAAGGTCGACGCGGACGGTGTGGTGGTGCCGCTGTTGAAGCACACAACCGGGCAGACACGCACCACCACGAACCCGGACGGGTACAGAGGTCCGGACTCCGACACCGACCACCGAGAGGACTGAGCCCGATGAGTCGCGCTGTCACGCTGGTGTTGACTCACCCGTTCGACCCCACGGCTGACTACGTGGTCGCCGAACTGAACCGCCGCGGCGCGCCGGTGTTCCGGTGCGACCCGGGCGAATTTCCCCAAAGGCTCAGCGTGGCAGCGCGGCTTGGCGGGGCGGGCGCGGGCTGGGACGGCAGGCTGCGTCTGCCCGAACGTGAGATCGTTTTGAGCGACATCGGGTGCGCGTACTACCGGCGCCCGACCGTGTTCGACCTGCCCTCCGGGATGAGTGAGCAGATACGCCGCTGGGCGGCCGGGGAGGCACGCATCGGCCTGGGTGGGGTGCTCTCGGCACTGCCGCGCTGGCTGAATCATCCGGCTGCCATAGCGGCGGCCGAGTACAAGCCGGTCCAGCTCGCCCACGCGACGGCGTGCGGCCTATCGGTGCCAGACACGATCGTGACCAACGACCCGGCGCAGGCTGCCAAGTTCGTCGCCCACGTCGGCGTGGCGGTCTACAAGCCGTTGACCTCGACCGGGATCACCGAGGCAGACACACACCGGGTGGTGTACACCAGCCCGGTCGGCATCGGCGATGTTGACGAGTCGATCCGGTTGACCGCCCATCTGCTGCAAGAACGGGTCGACAAACGGTACGAGGTGCGGCTGACTGTCGTGGACGATGCCTTCCTTGCGGCACGCATCGACGCTGGCAGCACCACCGCCGCCATGGACTGGCGCGCCGATTACGACGCGCTGACCTACACCCCGCTCCCCGACGTGCCGCCACCAGTGCGGGCCGGGATATCGGCCCTGATGGGGCGGCTGGGGTTACGGTTCGGGTCGTTCGACTTCATCGTGACTCCGGACGACCGGTGGGTCTTCCTGGAGTTTTCCGAACGGGCAATGGGCGTGGATCGAAGACGCCACCGGGCTGCCGATCGCCGCCGCTATCGCCGACGCACTGACGCGGGAGGACAGGTGAACGACGTCAACGCCCTACGCCGGGCGATGGTTGACCAGATGACCAACGCCGGGATGTTGCGCACGCTGCCATGGATCCACGCCTTCGCCAGCATCCCCCGCCACCTGTTTCTGTCCCGGTTCTTCCGCCAGACCCCGGACCATTCCGGCTGGAACGCGGTCGGAGAGTCAGACCCCGACTGGCTGGAGATGGTCTACACCGACACCACCTGGGTAGCCCAACTGGACAACGACCCGGCCCGATGGGACACCGCCCGCACCACAGGCGAGCCGGCTCGGGGCGTGCCCACCTCATCGAGCACCGCGCCGAGCCTGATGGCGCTCATGCTCGAAGCCCTCGACATCGACGACGGACACCGCGTACTGGAGATCGGTACCGGCACCGGGTACAACGCCGCGTTGCTGACGCACCGACTGCGCTCACGGCTGGTGACCACGGTAGAGGTGGACCCGGCCGTGGCCGAGGCGGCGCGGCTGGCCTTACGGGCTTGCGGCTACATGCCGACACTGACTGTCGGTGACGGAGCGGCCGGCCACCCCGGAAACGCCCCCTTCGATCGGATCATCGCCACGTGTTCGACCGCGACCATCCCGGCGGCGTGGGTGGCTCAGCTTCGCCCCGGCGGGCTGCTGTTGACCAACCTGCACCGCGACCTCGGCGGTGGTGCCCTTGCCCTGCTACGACGTGACGGACACGGCCAGATGCAGGGCCGATTCCTGCCCGACTACGGCGGGTTCATGCCGGTGCGCTCCAACCCACCGGCCGACGCGGAGCGCCGGCTCGCGGCGGCTCTCGCAACGCTGGGAGCCGACGTGGCCGCGCGGCCAACCCCGGTGGGAGCTGACGAATTAGATCACCCCGACTTCGGCATGCTCACCGCCTTGCGATTGCCCGGCGTCGCCTCGATGTGGTTCGAGCCAGACACTGGCCCGCAACGTTGGCTGCTCGCCGATGACGGCTCCTGGGCATGCGTCGAGCAGACCACACGCACCGTGACGCAGCACGGCGCCCGCCGGCTGTGGGACGACGTGGAGGCGCTGCACCAGCAGTGGACCGACGCCGGCAAGCCGACCCGAGACCGGTTCGGACTAACCGTCACCACCGCCCGCGCCCACACGTACTGGCTCGATGACATCCAAGGTGTCTGGTGGACCGGCGACACCTGCTCAGCGCTGCGGTAACGGGGGAAACACGGCGTACCCCACCTACGAAACGGGAGGTCCGGTGCACGATCAACGGCTCAGCGCCGCCGACGTGTGGCTTCGGCTCGGCCGGCTGGTCGAGGCGGTCGCGCTCGCGATGCGCAAGCACACGGTGGAGCCGGGACTGGGCATCTGCGCGTGTGGCCGGCTGCCCGAGCGCGAACTGGCGATGTTCGGCGCACGCTGCGATGTCGCGTGTGACACCTGGGAACGTGCGCACCACGGGATGCGGATCGTACTCGATCAGGTCGATCCGGCCACCTTCACGGATGGGCCGGCGGCGCGGGCGGTCGGCCGGGCGGTGGTGCCGGCGAAGCGGCGTACCCCCGAGATGCCGAGGCCGACCGGAGTGCGACGACGCGAGGCGCCACCCGAGTCCGGGTGACGGGGAAGCCGACGGTGAGGCCGGAGTCGGCACCGGCGGGGTGCTCGGGTCGGATCTGCCGCGGGCTGATGTCACACCTTTGCCGGGCTGTCTCGTCTCATGTTCGAAGGGACAGACCCGGAACAAGGGAAGGTGTTACTCATGCGGGTGTTCGTGGCAGGTGGGTCCGGGGTAATGGGGCGGTGGCTGGTGCCGCAGCTCGTGTCCCGGGGCCACCAGGTGTCGGCGACGACGACGAGCGCGGCGAAGCTGGGCCAGCTGGAGCAGATGGGCGCGACCGGGGTCGTGATGGACGGGCTGGACCCGGTGTCGGTCGGTGAGGCGGTGGCCGCGGCGCGGCCGGACGCGATCGTGCACCAGATGACCGCACTCTCCTTCGCGCACGCCGGCAAGCCGGATGTGAGGAACTTCGACCGGTTCGCCGCCCAGACCGTCCGGCTGCGCACCGAGGGGACCGACCACCTGCTGGCCGCCGCCGAGGCGACCGGCGTACCCCACGTGGTCGCACAGAGCTTCGCCAGCTGGCCGGCGCACCGTGAGCGCGGCCTGGTGACCGAGGAGGAGGAGCTGCCGATCGAGGAGCTGCCGGCGAAGATGCGCCCGGTGATGGCGTCGGTCCGTCACGTCGAGGAGGCGCTGGTCAAGGCCGGTGGCGCGGTCATGCGGTACGGCCCGTTCTACGGCGCCGGCGCCACCGACGACCAGCTCGAGATGGTACGCAAGCGGATGTTCCCGCTGGTGGGAGGCGGCACCGGCTACTTCTCGTGGGTGTACCTCCACGACGCGGCGAGCGCCACCGTGCTGGCGGTGGAGCAGCTGGCGGAGGGTGTGTTCAACATCGTCGACGACGAGCCGGCCACGGTCGGCGAGTGGCTGCCGTACCTGGCCGAGTCCGCGGGGGTGAAGCCGCCTTGGCGCCTGCCGAAATGGCTGGCGAAGCTGCTGGCCGGGGAGATGATGGTGGCGATGATGACCGACGGGCGTGGCTTCTCCAACGCCAAGGCCAAGCGGGAGCTGGGCTGGGAGCTGCGGTACCCCTCCTGGCGGCAGGGCTTCAAGGAGGCGCTGGTGTGACCCGTATCGAGGAGTTCGAGGCCTTGCGGCCGTTGCTGTTCTCGATCGCGTACCGGATTCTCGGCAGCGTGAGCGAGGCCGAGGACGCGGTCCAGGAGACCTGGCTGCGCTACCAGGCCACCCCGACCCAGCCCACGTCGCCCAGGGCCTTCCTCGCGGCCGTGGTCACCCGGATCTCGATCGACGTACTGCGGTCGGCCCGGGTACGGCGGGAACAGTACGTCGGGGAGTGGTTCCCGGAGCCACTGCTGGACGATCCGTACCAGGACCCGGAGCGCTCGGCGGAGCTGGCCGACTCGGTGTCCATGGCGGCGCTGCTGCTGCTCGAACGCCTGAGCCCGCTCGAACGGGCGGTCTTCGTACTGCGGGAGGTGTTCGGGTTCGGCTTCGGTGAGGTCGCGTCGGCCGTGGGACGCTCGGAGGCGGCGTGCCGCCAGCTCGCGGTACGGGCCCGCCGCCACATGGACGCGGGCCGTCCCCGGTTCGACGCGGACCGCCGGGAACGCGACGAGCTGGCGTCGCGGTTCTTCGACGCGCTCCGGGAAGGCGACGTGGCGGGCCTGCGGGAGCTGCTCGCCGCCGACGTGCAGATGGTCGGGGACGGCGGCGGCAAGGCCCCGCAGTTCGCCAACGCCATCGTCGGCGCCGACAACGTGGCCCGGCTGCTCGGCGCGATGTTCCCGTGGCTGGTCCGGATCGACGTGACGGTCGAGCCGCACGAGGTGAACGGCCAGCCGGGCGCGATCCTGCACGATCGGGACGACAACGTGATCAACACCTTGACGCTTGACGTACTCGACGGGCAGATCCAGACGATCCGCCTCGTGCTCAACCCCGACAAGCTCGGGCACGTGGGGCGGGTGGCGGACCCCTGGGCGCTCGCCCGTGAGGTGAACCAGGCACGCCGGCTGACGTAGGGCGGTCCCGGGCGGGTACCCCCTGGGTCGTAGGTCGATCGCGACGCTGGCCCGAAGACCGGTGACCCCGCCGGTCCATACGCTTCCGGCATACCCGTGATGCGAGCGAAAGGATTCCCCATGTACGTCCACCTGCTTGCCACCACCGCCGCCGATGCGTACACCCTCAGCGCCGGGCGACTCATGTCAGTCGTGGCCGCCCTGCTGGGGCTGGCCGGCATCGTCATCGGTGGGCTGGCGCTGGCCCGTTCCACCGGTCGTATCGGCACCGGCGACGGGCGACGCGGCGCCATCGTCGCCGTGGTCGCGGGGCTGATCGGTATTGTCCTCGGTGGGTTGGTTGTGGTCACCGCCGACGGTGGTCTCGGCACCGGTAACGGGCTGGGCGGAGGCGTCGTGGCCGCGGTGATCGGGCTGATCGGCGTGGCCCTCGGTGGGCTGGTTCTGGTCCGCCCCCGCCGCCAGACCCGATGAGTTTTCGGTACGGGAGGAGTCGGCACTGTCATGACGACAACACACACCCTAGAAACCGCCGGCGCCGACATCGTCTACGACCTCCACGGTCCGCTGCCGACCGCCGACGGACGCCCACCGCTGTTCATGATCGGCCAGCCCATGGATGCCAGCGGCTTCAGCACGTTGGCGTCGTACTTTCCGGACCGCACGGTGGTCACCTATGACCCGCGCGGCCTCGGCCGCAGCGTCCGCAAAGACGGCCGGGTCGACCACTCGCCCACGGTGCAGGCGGAGGACGTACACGCCGTCATCGAGGCGCTCGGCGCCGGCCCGGTCGAGATGTTCGCCAGCAGTGGTGGCGGGGTGACCGCGTTCGCGCTGGTGGTGGCACACCCCGGCGACGTGACCACGCTGGTGGCGCACGAGCCTCCGCTGATCTCGGTGCTCCCCGACGCCGAGGCCGCCGAGCGTGCCCGCGCCGGCTTCCGGGACGCGTACCAGGCCGGGGGGTTCGGGGCCGGCATGGCGGCCTTCATCGCGATGACGTCGTGGCAGGGGGAGTTCACCGACGACTACTTCGCCCAGCCCACGCCGGACCCCGCAGGGTTCGGACTGCCGGCCGAAGACGACGGCTCCCGTGACGACCCGCTGCTCTCCGACCGGTCCTGGGCGATCACCGACTACCGACCCGACGCCGCCGCGTTGACCGCCGCGCCGACCCGGATCGTGGTCGCCGTGGGCGAGGAGTCCATGGGTACGTTCACCGGGCGTACCGCACTGGGCACCGCCGAGCTGCTCGGTCAGGAGGCCACCGTCTTCCCGAGCCACCACGGTGGCTTCATGGGCGGCGAGTTCGGCTACGCCGGGCAGCCCGAGGCGTTCGCGACCAGACTGCGAGCGGTACTCGACGCTTAACTGTCGGGGTGGGGACTGTGGCCGGGGGCACAGTCGCCGGGCGCCCGGCTGGGCAGACTCGGCCCATGCGGCGCTGGTTCGTGGTGGTCGTGGTGCTGCTGAGCGGCTGCGCGACCGCCGGCGGGGCGCCGGCCGGTGGGGTACGGCTGCCGCAGGCCACGGATACCCCACGGGAGACGGGCCCGTCGGCGCTGGCCGACCCGCGCGATCCCCGGCTGCCCGACCCGCTGGTCGACCCCTCCCAATTGGTACGCCGCCAGCCGCCGGCGCCGGGCGGCCCGCCGCTGCACCGACCCCGGTTCCAGCACGCCGGTGAGGTGGGGTGGCTGCGCGACACCGAGCCCGTACTCGCGGTCACAGTGGGGTACGAGACCCGCGGCTACCCGATCCAGGTGATGCTCTGGCACGAGGTCGTCAACGACACCGTCGGCGGGATCCCGGTGGCCACCACGTACCACCCGGCGTGCAACACCGGCTTCACGTACGGCCGCCGGGTCGACCGGCGGGTGCTGTCCTTCGGCGCCTCCGGCTGGGAGTACGCCGGCTGCGGCGTGCTGTACGACCGGCAGACCGAAACCCTCTGGCCGCAGCCGGTGGGCCGGGGCGCGATCGGCGTCCTCACCGGCACCCGGTTGACGACCCACCGCACCGCGATCGTGGCGTGGCGGGACTTCCTCACCTCCTACCCCGGCGCGTGGGTGCTCTCCCGCGACACCGGCCACGACCGGCCGTACGGGCGCAATCCGTACCCCGGCTACGACGACCCCGAGGGGCCGGCACCGCCCGGTACCCTCGCCGCCGATCCCCGGCTGCGGCCGATGACCCGGGTGGTGGGGCTGCCCGGCCTGGGCGTGGCGTTCGTACGGTCGGTGGTGGCGAGCAGCGGGGTGCAGATCTTCGGCTTCGGCGACCGCAGCCTGGTCGCCTGGCACCGGCCGGGCCAGGTTTCACCGCTGGACGCCCACCGCGTCGGCGCGGGCCGCGACATCGGTACGGTCGCGGTGTTCGACGCCGTGCTCGACGGTCGCACCCTGCACTTCACCCGTACGGCACGGGCTTCGTCGACGCCGAGACCGCGACGTCGTGGACGGTCCTGGGATACGCCACGCACGGGCCGCTCGCCGGGCGGCGGCTGATTCCGCAGCCCGCGGTGGACACCTTCTGGTTCGCGTGGGCCGGGGTGCGTCCGGGCAGTCAACTCGCGCTGTGACCACCGGCCGGACTACTGAATGACGATCGCGTCGGGGTAGAAGGCGTGCCAGGCGAACCACATCACGTCGAAGAAGTCCACGCCGGTCGCGGCCCTCCCGTCGTGCCGTACCACCCGCGCGCTGGCCAGCCGGTCGTCCCACACCGCCGCCAGCGGCGTGTCGCCGAGCGCGAAGCTGACCCGCTTGTGCCGCGCGACCCGGTCCTTGACGATCGCCGCCACGTCATCGCCTTTCCGTACTCCGATCACGACCTCTTTGGCCGCGAGCCGGTCGCTCTCGGCGAGCACCGGGAACAGCAGGTCCCGGGCGACGTAGTAGCCGTCCGGTGGGGTGTACGAGCCGTACGGGTCGAGCCCGTAGTCGCGCAGGTGACCGGTCTCGGTGGAGAGCACCGTGGTGTCGGGGTGCGCCCGGCGCCAGCGTCCCCAGGTGGCCCACACCATCGGGACCGTGGTCAGCCGCTGACCGCGCAGCCGTCCCCGGATCGCCACCGTGGCGAGCTGTGGCCACTCGGAGTCGGTCTGCCGGTCGTACATCAGCAGGTTGGAGTTGACCAGCTGGCCGGTGGTGCCGAAGGTCAGCGGCTTGCCGGCCGCCTCGCCCCGTACCGCGAAGGCGGAGCCGGTCAGCGGACAGTACGTCACCGACAGCGGCTCGCCGCCGAACCGGTCGTTGACGATCTCGTGCCACACCAGCACCAGCTGTGGGTACGCCCGCGCCTGCCCGCCGCGTACCAGCCCGAACACCGGGTCGTCGTCGTCGAGCAGGCTCATCTGGCCCGGGGCGACGAACTGGGGTTTGTCGATCGGCGGGATCCCGTCGCGCTGCGGGTTGCCGGTGACCACGTTCTCGGCGAGGGTGTCCAGCCAGGGATCCGAGCCCGCGGGTGGTACGTCCACCGGGCCCCGGTCCGGGCGCCTATAAGCCCAGACCCCGGCACCCACCAGCCCCACCGCGCCCGCCAGCACGGCGGCCCCCTTCAACATCTGTCGCCGGGTACGCCCCGGGGGTTCCGGGTACGCCGGTACCTGCTGATCGATCATGACGCCTCACCATGCGGCCCTGGCCGAGCCTCGTCATGACCGACGCTATGACCCGGGCCCGGGACAGTTCGGTGAGCGCGTTCACAGTTGCCTCTGATCAGCGCTGGCCGGCTGGCGGGATGTTGTGGTTGCGGTGGAAGAAGTTGTCCGGGTCGTAGCAGGCCTTGATCTCCCGCAGCCGGCGGTGGTTGTGCGGGGTGTACGCGGTGTGGGTCTGGGAGGTGTCGTGCAGGAAGTTCAGGAACGACCCGCCCGTGGCCTCAGTGGTGAGCGCGTCGATGGCCTGCGGCGACGCGTCCAGTTTCATCACAAACGGCATGTCGCGGTGGCTGACCGGGCCGGGCGCCGGGTGGACCGGGCGCGCGATGGCGCCGCCCCAGTGTTTGACCTCTACCGCGTTCACGCCCGAGTCCGGGTCCTGTACGGCGTCGACCAGCTGCCCGATCAGCGCCGGTGACAGGCTGTCGAACATGGCGAACCCGCGCGGCGGGGTCCCGCCGATCGAGGCCACCTCGGAGTACCGCATCGCGCGCAGCCGCTCGACCGCCGGGGAGCCCGCGGCGTGGTAGAGCGGCTCCAGCGCCGCCTGGGCATCCGCCTTGTCGCCGGCGTACACCACGCGGAGGACCAGCGCGGGGCCGTCGACCCCGGGCGCGTGGCGGGTGACGACCATGGACACGGACAGCTCGTCGGGGAGCAGGTCGCCGTGGTGCTCCAGGAACGACAGGGCGTCGGCCGCCCGGTCGATTCCGAACACCGCGGTGCCGCCGTAGACCCGCGGCACCCGGTACAGCCGGAATTCCAGTGCGGTGATCACGCCGAAGTTCCCGCTGCCGCCGCGCAGCGCCCAGAACAGGTCGGCGTTGCGGTGCTGGTCGGCCACGATCTGGCGGCCGTCGGCGGTGACCAGCTCGGCCTTGAGCAGGCTGTCGGCGGCGAACCCGTACTTGCGGGACAGCCAGCTCAGGCCGCCGCCCAGGGTGTAGCCGACCACGCCGACCGACGGGGTGTCACCGGACAGCGGCGCGAGCCCGAACGGCTCGGCGGCGGCGATGACCTCGCTCCACCGCGCGCCCGGGCCGACGTACGCCACCTGCCGGTCAGGGTCGACCAGCACCTGCGCCATCCCGGAGGTCCGCAGCAGGATGCCGCCGTCCGGCGGGACCAGCGTGCCGTGGCCGGTGGACTGCACGGTCAGCGGCAGCTCGTGTTCCCGCGCCACCCGCACCGCGGTCTGTACGTCGGCCGCGTTCTGCGCCTCGACCACGATCGCGGGCGCCCCGCCGTAGGCCGGCCGCTGCTGCTCGTACGGCTCGTCGCCGGGCACGTGCACCGCGCCGGGCAGCGCGTACCGCAGGGTCTGGAGGGCCTCTTCCGCGCCGGTCTCGGCCTTCCTCAGCAGTGTCGTGGTAGTCATCGCCGCGCTCCTCACACGTCCTTTGACAGATGAGACCGTCTTTGACAGATGAGACCGCCGCGGTACGGGAAACTCATCGGCTCCCGGACGGCACTTGCGATACGCGCCTGAGCGCACCCCGAACCGGGCCGTACGCCCAGCGGCGTACTCAACCGGCGCGCCGGGCCGTGTTTGATCACGGTGCCGACCGGGTGGTTGCATGATGGCGCGATGAGTCCTGGTAGTCAGCCGATGCGATGGGGGATCGACCCATGAGTGCGCCCGTCAAGATATTCCTGGTCATTGCGTTGGTTTCGCTGCCCACCGTGATGTTCGGCGGCTTCTCGCTGCTGCGCCTGTACGCGGCCGAGCGGCTGAACGACTTCCAGCGGACATACTTCCGCGCGGGGCACGCCCACGCCGGCGTGCTCCTGGTGCTGTCCCTGGTGTCCCTCGTCATCCTGGACGGCACCGACCTCGGGACCGGCGTGCAGTGGCTGGTCTGCTTCCTGTTGCTGATCGGCGTGCTGGCGCAGTCCGGCGGGATGTTCGTACACATGGCGATCGGTGAGCCCGGCCGGTGGTCCGCCGGCAACACGTTGACCACCGGCGGTGCGGTCCTGCTGGCCGCCGCGTTGCTCATCCTCGCGTACGGCGTGGCCACCACCTGACCACGAGGTGTCGTTGACCTCAGGAGGCGGCGTTCATCAGGTCCACCGCGCTCTGTTGACGGGCGGCGTCGGTGGTGTCCAGAGGGCCGGCCCATCGCAGCCCGTACGCGTCCAGGGGATTGCGGTCCGCCGCGTACGCGGAGTTCGCCTGCCGCGCCAGGTAGGCGTTGTACGGACGGTCGGGCAGCCGCCGGTTGAGCGCGCTCAGCCCGCGTACGTAGCTGCCCTTGAACGACGGGCCGTCGGCGCCGCAGCCGGAGGACCAGGCCTCACACGGGTCGGCGAGGATGCCGTTCGGGTTGAGGGAGCCGCTCCGGGTCGAGGAGTCCGCCAGGTATCGGGCGGTGTCGAGCAGCGCGCTGTCGTTGGTGGCCCGGTGCAGCTCGGCCAGCGCGGCCAGCGGCACTCCCTGGTTGTAGGTCCACACCGGCTGTCCGTTGTTGCGGCAGGTGGACATGCTGATGCCGTCGTTGATCAACCCGGAGGAGTTGATCATTCCGGTGCCGCGGAACCAGGACCACCCCGCGCGGGCCCGCTGCAGGTAGACGCCGTCGCCCGGGATGCGGTTGTGCAACGCGGCGTTGAGTTGGACGTAGAGGCTGTTGGCGATGGCGTTCTTGCTGGTACGGCTGGTCCGCCACCAGACGCCGCCGCCGCAGACGCCGTCCCAGTAGCGGTGCATGTAGTCGGCGTCGTACCGCGCGGTGTTCAGGTACCGGCTGTCGCCGGTCAGGTCGTACGCGGCGATCCAGGCCAGCCCCCACCAGCCGGTGTCGTCGATGTACTCGTTGGTGAAGTTGCCGAAGCCGGCGTTGAGGTTGCGGTCGTAGGTGTTGGCGATGGCGTACCGGTAGCTGTTCATCCCGGAGGTCCGGATGTTGTCGATGATCGCGGTGAGCGCGTTCGCGCAGTTCCACCACCCGGTGGTGTCGAACCGTCCGGTGCCGTTGTTGTAGGACATCATCAGTGCGGTGGTCGCGGCGGTGGAGCGGCTCCAGGCATTCCAGGTGGTACGCGCCCAGGGAGTGCAGGCGATCTCGGGTCGGTCCCCGGCCTTGCCGCACGCTCGCAGTGCGCCGACACCCCGGTTGGCCCAGTCGTCGACGTTGTACATCATGGTGCGCCACCCTCGTACCCGGAGGGGATGCGGGTGGCTCCGAGACGGCTACCGGAGCCCCAGGTCCGGCCGCCGTCGAACGACCGGTCCAGCCACACCTCGTCTCCGGGGTTGCCGTTGGCGATCGACGCCCACCCCATCGCGTCCGCGTCGTCGAAGTGGAGCACGATGCGCCGGGACCAGACGGTTGCGGCCACCGGCTGCCGGTCACCCGGCGACAAGGCCGGATCTCGGCCATCGCAGTACCTGTTGCAGATGACGGCCGCGGCCTGCGCCGCGGGGCCGGTCAGCATTGCCTGACTGACCAGCGTGAGGGCGGCCAGCAGCGCCGCGGTGGCGACGCGTCGGGATCTGGGCATGAGAACACTCCGGGAGTCGCGACGAAGGATCGGTACGGCTGTGAGAGCGCTCTCTTGGGAGAGACCATAGCGGTCCTATCGGTACAGATCAATGCCTTGGTCGTACGCGCAGAAGAGGCCGCTGCCAGGCTTGGGGCCTCGGCCGTGATGGCCGCCGACCTGGCGGTTCCGTTGACTTATGCAGGTATCTACCTGCATAATCGCCAAGTGGGCGACGAGCTGCGAGGGATGGATTCGGTCTTCAAGGCACTGGCCGACCCCACCCGACGGCTCCTGCTCGATCGGCTACGCGAGCACAACGGCCAGACGCTGCGTGAGCTCTGTGAACGCCTCGATATGGCGCGCCAGTCGGCGACACAGCACCTCGACATCCTGGTACGGGCCAACCTCGTCACCGTCGTACGGCGCGGACGGGAACGGCTTCACTACCTCAATCCGGCGCCGATCCACGAGATCGAGGAGCGCTGGATCTCGGGGTTCGACAAGCCCCGGCTGCAAGCGATCAGTGCCATCAAGAACCAGGCAGAGGAGTACGCCATGACCAACGGACCCACGTCCGTGCCGGCCTACGTCTATGTCACCTACATTCGCGCCAGCGCGGAGCAGGTGTGGCAAGCCCTGACGGACGCGGACCTGACGGCGCGCTACTGGGGACACGCCAACGTCTCGGACTGGCAGCCGGGCTCGACCTGGGAGCACCGACGCGTCGACGGATCAGGCATCGCCGATGTCGTCGGCCGAGTGATCGGGGCCGAGCCTCCGACACGCCTCGTCATCACCTTCGAGGCGCCCGGCGACGAACCGAAGGAAGGTCCGTCGGTCGTCACGTTTCTTGTCGAACCGCACCACGACATCGTCCGCCTCACCGTGACCCACGAGAATCTCGCCGACCAGACGGCGCTCAGCGAGATCTCGCACGGGTGGCCCGCCGTAATCGCGAACCTCAAGTCGTTGCTCGAGACCGGAGAGGTCCTCCCGCACGCGCCCTGGGAGATTTCACAGGCAGACGCCTGACCACACCACTGCCGAAGGCGCAGGGTCATGTGTTGGGGGTGTGGTTCGGCGCCTTGGCGGGGGTCAGCGGCAGGTCGCCGACCATCTCCAGGTCGTCCAGCACGACGTTCGAGAGCACGTGTCCGTCGGGGCGTACCTGACGTAGGTAGTACTGCTGCACCGGAGCCCGGTTCTGCCCGAACGACCAGAAGCCGCGCGGGCTGTCGAGCTGCCCGATGCCGCCGATCCGCTGCTCCAGCACCTCCGGTGTCAGGTGCCGCGCGCCACCGATCGCGTGGTCGAGCACCGCCGCGGCGTCGTACGCCACCATCGGCAACACGTACGGGCTCTTCCCGTACTTGCGCTGGTATGCCGCCACGAAGGTGCGGTTCGGCGCGTTGTCCAGCACCTCCGAGTAATAGAAGGCGTCCATCAGGTTCCGGGCGCTCTCTCCCTCCTCGTCCAGGAACGGCTGCTCGGTCATGCCTTCCGCCCCGTAGAAGCTCACCTTGTCGCGCAGCCCCGCCTTGTCGAACTGCTTGATGAACGCCACCGCGAGGTCGGCCGGCAGGAAACAGAACAGCGCACCCGCCCCTGAATCCCGGAGTCGGTCGAGGTACCGCCCGAACTTGACGGTGTCCGGGAACGGGATGTACTCCTCGCCCACGATCCGGCCGGTGAACCGCTTCTTGAAGCCTGCGATCTCGTCCCAGCCGGCGGCGTAGTCCGACGCCAGCAGATAGACCCCCTCGCCGCGGTGCCGCTCCGAGACGTACTTGGCGATGGCGTACCCGTCGTAGCCGCTGAGCGCGCAGGTCCGCCACACGTAGTCCTTGCCCTGGGCCTGCAGTGTCGAGGCGTACGGGGAAATCAGCGGCACCTTGGCCCGCTGCACCACCGGCACCACCGGGATCAGGTTGCTCGAGAACGTCACCCCGACCAGCGCGGTGACTTTCTCGTACTTCAGCAGCTTCTCGACGTTCTGGACGGTGACCTTCGGATCCAGGGACTCTTCGGTCTCGACCAGCTCCACCCGGCGGCCGCCGAGCAGGCCGCCGCTGAGCTCCAGGTACAGCTTGAACGCGGCGCGCTGATCGTCGCCGAGAAGCTTGAAGACGCCCTCCTGCAGCAGCACCAGACCGATCCTGATCGGTTCGTCCGAGGCTGGGTCGGAGGAGCGCTCAGCCTTACCGCAGGCGCTCGCCATCGCGGCACCCGCCGCGACCGCGCCGGACAGTCGAAGGAAACCCCTGCGGTCCTGTGCGTGCATCAAACGCCTCCTGGCCCTGGTGTGCAGGCGGCGCGACCGGGTGTTTCCTCGGCACATGATCACGTTCTGTGGGGGTCGCGTACCGCCGCTGCGGTTGGCTCCCCCGTTGTCTCAACGGTTCATAGTGTCGAGACGCTGTGACGTTACACCGCCGCAATCCGCGGTCTACCTGCATGTTCGTCCAGTGGCAGGGCGGTCACAGTTCGCTGGTACGCGATTCGCCAGCTACCGGGCAAAGCCGTGGCACATGGCCTCACATCAGTCAGCCCGTGACATTCTGTAGTGATCGCGAGCCTGCAGCGCCGTGCTTCGGAGTCTCGCCTAGTCTCGCGCCATGAATGTGCACCGACTCGATCGCGCGCAGGCGCGGCGGATTGCCGTACGGGCGCAGCTGCTCGACGCTCCGCGCCCGACCGACCTGCTGGCGGTCGTCGACCGGCTGACGTTGTTGCAGATCGACCCGACCGCCGCCGTCGCGCCCAGCGCCGACCTGGTCGCCTGGGGCCGCCTCGGGTCCTCGTACCGGCCGGCCGAGCTGCAGCAGGCACTGGAGCAGGACCGGAGGCTGTTCGAGCACAACGCGTTGGTGCGGCCGATGGACGACCTGCGGCTCTACCTGCCGAGCATGGCGGTGTGGCCCAGCTACGAAAGGCAGCGGGAGTGGCTGCGGGCCAACGACCCGTTCCGGCGCGACGTGCTCGACCTGCTCGGCAGCTCCGGGCCGCTGCTGTCGCGCGACATCCCGGACACCAGCGTGGTGGCGTGGCCGTCGTCGGGATGGACCAACAGCCGAAACGTCACCCAGATGCTGGAGTTCCTGACGATGCGCGGCGAGGTCGCCATCGCGGGTCGCCGGGGACGGCAGCGGCTCTGGGATCTGGCCGAGCGGATCTACCCGGCGGACACGCCCGTCGTCCCGCTGGAGAAGGCGCGCCGGATCCGCGACGAACGGCGGCTGCGATCGCTGGGCATCGCACGGGAGACCGCCGTCGCGGCGCCCGTCGAGCCGTGGGCGGTCGGCGAGGCGGGTGAGGAGGCGACCGTCGAGGGTGTCGCCGGGAGCTGGCGGGTGGACCCGGAGGCGCTCGGACAGCCCTTCGCCGGGCGTACCGCGCTGCTGTCGCCGTTCGACCGCCTGGTGCACGACCGCGCCCGGCTGGCGGACCTTTTCGAGTACGAGTACGTGCTGGAGATGTACAAGCCGAAGGCGAAACGACGCTGGGGTTACTTCGCGCTGCCGATCCTGCACCACGACCGGCTGGTGGGGAAGGTCGACGTCACGGCCGACCGCAAGACCGGTCAGCTGCGCGTGGACGCCATCCACGAGGACGTCCCCTTCACCCGGGCCATCACCACTGCGGTGTACGACGAGCTCGACGACCTCGCGTCCTGGCTGGGGCTGACCGTCGCCGGCCCCGTGGCCCGCCGCCGGAGCGGGTGACGACGTGGCCCCTCGTACCAGAGCGGGTGCTGTTTTTGTCGGAGGGCGGCGGCAGGATGGGGGACATGACTGTGACAGGACGCTTAGAGCTCGCCGCGTTCGACGCGGCTGACATCGAGAAGGTCTCCTCGTTCTATGCCGAGCTCGCCGGCTGGGAGGTCGTCCGGAAGGTGGCCGGCTGGATCACCCTGCGGGCAGCGGACGGTCAGGAGGTCGGGTTCCAGCGCGTCGCGGAGCACGTCGGACCCAAGTGGCCCGGGCAGGAGCTCCCGCAGCAGTTCCATCTCGACCTACAGGTCGACGGGCACGAGGCGGCGGCCGAGCGGGCGGTCAGCCTCGGCGCCACCCGGCTGGCCGAGGGCCCGGCGTGGATCACGCTGGCCGACCCGGCCGGCCACCCGTTCGACCTGTGCCAGAAGGACGGCCTCGGCTCGGAGATCCGGCTGTTCGCGGTGACGATCGACGCGCCCGACGCATCGGCGTTGGCCCGCTTCTACGCCGACCTGCTGGGCATGGAGGTCACGTACGACGGTCCCGAGGGTGCGCTCATCGTGGGCGACGGCAAGAGCGTGATGTTCCAGCAGGTGAGCGAGTACAACCCGCCCCGGTGGCCGGACCCGGCGTACCCGCAGCAGGCGCACCTCGACATCCTCGTCGAGGACCTCGACGCCGGTGAGGCGCGGGCGCTGGAGCTGGGCGCGACGCGGCTGGACGGCGGCGGCGAGCGGTTCCGGGTCTTCGCCGACCCGGCCGGGCACCCGTTCTGCCTGAGCCTGTAGCTCGGCTCGGCCCCGGTCGGCGATGCGCCGTGCACGGCTGGTGGAGGTTTCTTACCTGCAAGCTATTGACATAGGAGGTTTTCTACTCGGCATTATGGTGTATGAGACCCCCTCGAGCCACCAGCCGTGCCGTTGTCCTGCTGCTGCTCCTGGTGATGTGTGGAGCGCTTGTCACCCCGGCCAGGGCCGACGCCCGTACGCCGGGCGGCGCCGTGGCCGGCTTCGCCACCTCCGCTGTCATCGGCGGCTATCCGGTCTGGGCCCACTTCACCAACCCGAGCTCGGGCCGCGACTACACCATCCACAGCGAGCTGCGGCGGCTCATCGACGCGGCTCCGGGCGGTTCGACGATCCGCGGTGGGATCCACTCGCTCAGCATCGACTGGATCTCGGATGCTCTGCTGCGTGCACAGAACCGCGGCGTCAAGGTCATGGTCGTGATCGACGGGAAGAACCAGTCCTCGACCGACCCCGCGGTCGCCACCATCAAGCGGCTGACGTACCACAAGTTCTGCCAGAACAGCAGCGGCGGCCGCGCCTGCATCAGCACCAGCGCCGACGGCGACATGCACACCAAGATGTTCACGTTCACCAGGACCACGGATCCGCGCGGCACGGCGCGGAGCAACGTCGCCTGGTTCGGCTCGGCGAACCTCAGCTACTCCTCCGGCACGGACGCGTACAACAACACGATCACCGTGTACGGCGACTCCGGGCTCAACGCCGGGCTCAACGCCAACTTCTCCGACATGTGGAACCGGCGGCACTTCTCCGGCAACGACTACTACGACGCGGGATCGGGCCGCGGCTACTACCTCGCGACGGCGGCGGACGCGTACGCCTCGCCCGAAGGTCACGACCAGACCGACACCATCGTCAACCGGCTCAACGACCTCACCCCCGACAGCAACTGCCGGCTGCGGATCGGGATGGCGGCGGTCACCGGCGGACGGCCGCGCCTCCTCGCCCAGGTGAAGCGGATGAAGGCGGGCGGCTGCGCGGTGTGGATGGTGGTGGGCGGCAGCTCCGCCAACGGCATCTCCATGAGCGAGAGCGTCTACCGGGAGCTGCTCGCCGCCGGTGTGAAGATCCGGCGCCGGGACAAGGTCCACGACAAGTTCTTCCTCGCGTACGGCAAGTACGGCACCGCGTACCGGTACCGGCTCTACACCGGTTCCCAGAACTGGACCCAGGACGCGTTGAACGAGAACGACGAGATCTTCGTGAAGATGGGCACCGAGGCCGGGTCGACGCATCCGCTGTACACCGGGTACTACAACCACTTCAACTCGGCGTACAACTACGGCGTGACCTGTACGACGGGCAACTATCCGTGCCGTTAGCTGACCTGAGGTGCGCTCGCCAGCGGGAGGCGCACCGTGAACCGGGAGCCGTTCGGTGAGCTGTCCAGGTCGATGCTGCCGTGGTGCTGGTCGACGATCCAGCGGGCGATGGCGAGCCCGAGTCCGGTGCCGGTGGCGCTGCCGGCGTTGCGGCCGCGGTAGAACCGTTCGAAGATCCGCTCCCGGTCCTCCTCGGGCACGCCGGGGCCGGTGTCGGCGACGGTGATGCGGGCGTACCCGTCGTCCCGGTCGGCGTCGATCCGTACCTCGCCGGGCGGCGGGGTGTACTTGACCGCATTGTCCAGCAGGATCAGCAACAGCTGGGTGAGGTGGTCGGCGTCGCCGTCCACGACCGCGCCGGTGAGCGCGTCCGGTGGTGCTGACAGGGTCACGCCGTCCGAAGTGCGCCGGGTCTGCCGGTACGCGGTCTCGACGATCTGGTCCAGGCGTACCGGCCGGGGCTGGATCACGGCGCCGGCGTCGGCGCGGGCGAGGATGAGCAGCTGGTGCACCAGGCGGGCCATCCGGTCGGTTTCGGCGGCGACATCGGCCAGCGCCCGCTGCCGGAACTCCGCGTCTTCGGAGTCTCCGGTACGGGTGAGCAGATCCATGGTGCTGCGGATCCGGGTGAGCGGGGTACGCAGCTCGTGCGAGCAGTCGGCGAGAAACTGGCGCATCCGCTGGTGGGAGCGGTCCAGCGAGGCGTACGCGTCGGCGAGCTCGGCGAGCATCTCGTTGAACGTGGCGACCAGCTGACCCACCTCGTCGGGCGGCCCCCGGTGCGGCACCCGGCGGGTCGGGTCGCGGCTGTCGCGTACCTGGCGGGCGGCGTCGACCACCCGTTCGATCGGGCTCAACGCGGCGCCGGCGTAGAGCCAGCTGGCGATTGCGGTCAGCAGCACCGCGGCGGTCACCACCCCGG
>JBOGDG010000002.1:0-25575 GCA_050701655.1 Micromonosporaceae bacterium | reverse complement strand
GCGTACGGGAGCACACCATCGTGCTGCGGCACATGCTGCCCAACTCGCTCGCCCCGGTGCTGGTGCAGGCCACGCTGACACTGGCGGTGGCGATCCTGGACGCCGCCGCGCTGTCCTTCCTCGGACTGGGCGATCAGGACACCAACCGCGCAGAATGGGGCCTGATGCTCGGCGAGGCGCAGCGTTACCTGGACGTACGCCCCGGGCTGGCGATGTACCCCGCGTTCGCGATCATCGTCGTCGCGCTCGGCTTCACCCTGCTCGGTGAGTCGATGCGCGAGGCACTCGACCCGAAGAACCGAAGGTAGTCCGGATGGCCCTGCTTGAGGTAAAGAACCTGACCGTCGTGTTCAAGCGGCGGGGCACCGAGCCGTTCACCGCCGTCGACGGGGTGAGCTTCGCCGTGGAGGCCGGCCAGACCGTCGGGCTGGTGGGCGAATCCGGCTGCGGCAAGTCGGTCACCTCGCTGGCGATCATGGGGCTGCTGCCGCGCCGTGGCGTACAGGTCAGCGGGGAGGTGCTCTTCGAGGGTGAGGATCTGCTGCAGCTCAGCCAGGAGGAGATCCGCAACCGCCGGGGCCGCGACATCGGCATGATCTTCCAGGACCCGCTGTCCTCGCTGAATCCGGTGGTGCCGATCGGGGTGCAGGTCGCCGAGGTGCTGGAACGGCACCGCGGGATGGACCACAAGCAGGCGTGGAAGGAGTCCCGCGGGCTGCTCGACGCGGTCGGGATCCCCGCTCCTGACCTGCGGTTGAAGGAGTATCCGCACCAGCTCTCCGGCGGGATGCGGCAGCGGGCGCTGATCGCGATGGCGCTGGCGTGCAAGCCGCGGCTGCTGATCGCTGACGAGCCCACCACGGCGCTGGACGTGACGATCCAGGCGCAGATCCTGCAGCTGCTGCGGGAGCTGGTCGACGACAACCCGGACACCGCGATGATGATGATCACCCACGACCTCGGCGTAGTGGCCGGGATGTGCGGCGTGGTCAACGTGCTGTACGCCGGCCGGATCGTGGAGAACTCGGCGCGGCGCCAGCTGTTCGCGGAGCCGAGGCACCCGTACACCCACGGGTTGTTGGGGTCGGTGCCACGGCTGGACCAGCCACGGGGCACCGCGCTCAACCCGATCCGGGGCAACATCAACGACAACATCCCGTGGCATGAGGGCTGTGCGTTCGCGCCGCGCTGCGACAACGTACTGGACGTCTGCGTACGGGACACTCCCGAGCTGCTGCACGACGGCTACCGGCTGCTGCGCTGCCACAACCCGGTCGAGCCCGGGGTGCCGGTGCACGGGCCGGCCGGCGGCGACGCCGAGGAGGTACGCGCCCAGTGACTGAGCTAGTGGTGGAGCCGGTACGGGAGGACGCCGACGTCCTGGTCGAGATGGAGGATCTCAAGGTCCACTTCCCGATCAAGCGCGGCATCCTGCTCGACCGCACCATCGGCTACGTGTACGCCGTCGACGGTGTCTCGCTGACGATCAAGCGCGGCGAGACGTACGGGCTGGTCGGCGAGTCCGGCTGCGGCAAGTCGACGCTCGGGCGCGGCCTGCTGCGGCTGGTGGAGCCGACCGGCGGCCGGATCGCGTTCGACGGCATCGACGTACGGGGGCTGCACCGGGAGGAGCTACGCGGGCTGCGGCGCCGGATGCAGATGGTCTTCCAGGACCCACTGTCCAGTCTGGACCCGCGGCAGACCGTGGAGTCGCTGCTCACCGAGGGGCTGAAGGCACACGACCTGGCCAAGAACGGCACCCAGAAGCTGATCAGGGAGACGCTGGACGCGGTCGGGCTGCCGAAGGGTGGCCTGCGCAAATACCCGCACGAGTTCTCCGGCGGGCAGCGGCAGCGGATCGGGATCGCCCGCGCGCTGGTGCTCGGTCCGGAGCTGATCGTCGCCGACGAGCCGGTCAGCGCGCTCGACGTGTCGATCCAGGCCCAGGTGGTCAACCTGCTCGAGGAGCTGCAGGCCGAGCGCAACCTGACGTACCTGGTGATCGCGCATGACCTCGCGGTGGTACGCCACATCAGCGACACCGTCGGCGTGATGTACCTCGGCGGCCTGGTCGAGGAGGCCGGCAGCGACGACCTGTACGCCGAGCCGCTGCACCCGTACACGAAGGCGCTGATGAGCGCCGTACCGGTGCCGGACCCGGAGGTGGAGGACCGCCGCGAGCGGATCCTGCTGCAGGGTGACCTGCCGTCGCCGGCGAATCCGCCGAGCGGCTGCCGGTTCCACACCCGCTGCCCGTGGATGCAGCCGACCCGCTGCGCCGACGAGCGGCCCGAGCTGCGGGAGCTGGCGCCGGGGCACCGGGTGGCCTGCCACTGGGCCGAGGACATCCGCGACGGCAAGATCGCCGCGCATGAGGTGAAGGCGGTCATGGTCGCCGACGGCGAAGCGCTGTCCGGCCCGGCCGTGGGCGAAGAAGGACTGATCGCCGGCGGCATGTGACCCACAGCGCCCGGTCCGGGCGCATCGCGGGCGTCGCTGTCGTGGCGGTGGTGCCAGTCAGGCGCAGGACTGGAGCATCTCGCCCAGGGCGGCGTGCTCGGTGTCGGTGACGGTGAGCTGGTAGTCGTACTTCACGTCGATCCACCAGCGGGCGTAGTCGCACCACACCTCGGTGTTGCCGGGGCGCCACTCGGACGGGTCCTGGTCGCCCTTGGAGCTGTTGCTGGACACGGTGACCGCGATCAGCTGGCCGCGCTCGGTGTCGTTGGCGAACACCTCGCGTTCGTTGTCGGTCCACTCGCTGGCGCCGGAACGCCAGGCGTTGGCCAGCGGCACCATGTGGTCGATGCTCGCCTCGCGCGGCTGGTCGACCCAGACCTCGTCGTACACGCTGAACCAGCGGCCGCTGGTCGGGTAGCAGTCGTTGCCGACGACGACATCGGTGCCGTCGCGCTTCAGGACGAACTCGCGAGCGTTGCAGTTGTCGCCCTTGTCGGCCCAGGTCGGGAACCGGTCCCGGCTGTAGCCGTCCATCGAGCCGGGCGGGGCGACGCTGAGCCCGGCGAGCTGCTGCTCGGACTCGCTGAGCGGCGGTGGTTCCGGTGGATACGCCAGCGCCGGGCTGGTGAACGCCAGGATCGCGGCGAGTACGAGTAGCAGCGCGGGCAAGGTACGTCGCATCTGGGCACCCCCGAGGCGTACGAACGCCTTGCGCTCACCATGCCGTATCGCACCGTACCTCCCGAATAGCGAGGCTGTGAGCAATTTACGCCAAATGCACTATCAGGTGTACGGGGTCCAGCCCTCCGAACCGGGTGGCACCGGGCCGCCGCGGGACAGCACCCCGAGCACCAACTGGTGCACCGCACCAACGATGGCAGGGTCCACCGGGGCGGGCAGCTCGGCGGTGCCGCCGGCGACGGCGTACCACTCCTCGGCGCCCTTGTACTGGATCTGCAGCGAGACGGCGCCCGCCTCCGACACCTCGGTACGCAGGGTCAGCTCGCCGGTGATCACCCCGACCTCGGCGGTCATCACACCGCCGGGGCCGGGGGTGAAGTCGGAGGTCAGCACCGGGACATCATGTCGTACAGGGCGGACTTCTCGGAACTGGTGACGGTGAGCTGCCAGTCGTACTTCACGTCGATCCAGTGGCGGGCGTAGTAGCACCACCAGTTGGTGTTCGCCGGGCGCCACTGCGACGGGTCCTGGTCACCCTTGGAGCTGTTGCTGGAGATCGACACCGCGATCAGCTGTCCCCGGGCGAGGTCGTTGGCGAACGAGGAGCGCTTCGAGTCGGTCCAGTACTTCGCGCCGGACCGCCAGGCGTTGGCGAGCGCGACCAGGTGGTCGATGCTGACATCGGAGGCCTTGTAGAGCCAGACCCGGTCGTACACGCTGTACCACTTCCCGCTGGTCGGGTAGCAGTACGAGTTGGTGACCACGTTGACGCCGTCCCGCTTCAGTACGACCTCCCGGGTGTTGCAGGTGCCGTACTGGGTCTTCCAGTGCGGGAACCGGTCGCGGCTGTAGCCGGTCATCGACAGCGGCGCGGCCACCCGCAGCGCCCGGAGCTGGTTGTACGACTCGGTGACCGACGGCGGGTCTGGTGGCCACGCCACGGCCTGCCCGGCGGTCCCGATCAGGGTCCCGAGGGCGACCACGAGGACGATCAGTAGCTTTCGCACGATCCTCACCTCTCCTACGGATTAAGGAGTGTTAGTACGGATCCTGCGTGATTGGAGCTTTATTCCGCTAGACACACGATTGGTCAAACTCGTTAACGGCGGCCCGCCGCGAAGTGTGCGGCGGCTTGCATGATCTTGGGGTTATGGCTGCCTCAGCCCGTTGCGAGGCAGCCATAACCCCAAGATCCACGAGTCCGCTGCAGGCGGCGGGGCGGGCCGGGGGGCGGGAGGTGTCAGGGGGTGCGGTTGACGGCGCTGGCGATGGCGCGGAGGGAGGCGGTGAGGATGTTCGGGTCGACGCCGACGCCCCAGCGCACCTCACCGGCCACGTCGCACTCCACGTACGCGGCCGCGGTCGCGTCGCCGCCGGAGGAGAGCGCGTGCTCGGCGTAGTCCAGCACGCGTACCGGCACGTCGACGGTGGAGAGCGCGTGCACGAACGCGTCGATCGGACCCGTACCCACGCCGGCGATCTGGCGCGAGCCACCGTCGACGGTGACGGTCGCGGAGACCTCAACCTTGCCGTCGACCGTCGCGGTCGAGTAGTCGGAGACGGCGAGCGGGCCTTCGGCGAGGTACTCGCGCCGGAAGATGTCCCACATCCGCTCCGGCGACACCTCGCCGCCTTCGTTGTCGGTGTGCTGCTGCACCGCCCCGGAGAACTCGATCTGGAGCCGCCGCGGCAGGTCCATCTGGTGCTCGGTCTTCATGATGTACGCGACGCCGCCCTTGCCGGACTGCGAGTTGACCCGGATCACGGCCTCATAGCTGCGGCCGACATCGCGCGGATCGATCGGCAGGTACGGCACGCCCCAGGTCGCGTCGTCCACCGGCACTCCGGCGTCCGCCGCGTCCCGCGCCAGCGCGTCGAAGCCCTTGTTGATCGCGTCCTGGTGCGAGCCCGAGAACGCGGTGTAGACCAGATCCCCCGCGTACGGGTGCCGCTCGTGCACCGGCAGCTGGTTGCAGTACTCCACGCTGCGGCGGATGTCGTCGATGTTGGAGAAGTCGATCTGCGGGTCGACGCCCTGGCTGAACAGGTTGAGCCCCAGCGTCACCAGGTCGACGTTGCCGGTGCGCTCGCCGTTGCCGAACAGGCAGCCCTCGATCCGGTCCGCGCCCGCCATCACCCCGAACTCGGCGGCGGCCACCGCACAGCCCCGGTCGTTGTGCGGGTGTACGGAGAGCACCGTCGCCTCGCGCCGGGGCAGATTGCGGTGCATCCACTCGATCGAGTCGGCGTACACGTTGGGGGTGGCCATCTCGACGGTCGCGGGCAGGTTGACGATCAGCTTGCGGTCGGCGGTCGGCTCGATGACGTCGGCGACCTTGCCGCAGATCTCGGCGGCGTACTCCAGCTCGGTCCCGGTGTACGACTCGGGCGAGTACTCGTAGTAGATCTCGGTGTCGGGCAGCTGCTCGGCGTACTTCAGGCAGGTGCGCGCGGCCTGCGTCGCGATGTCGGTGATGCCGTCGCGGTCCATGCCGAACACGACCCGCCGCTGCAGCACCGAGGTGGAGTTGTAGAAGTGCACGATCGCCTGCTTGGCGCCCCGGATCGAGTCGAACGTACGCGCGATCAGCGGCTCCCGGCACTGCACCAGCACCTGGATGATCACGTCGTCCGGGATCAGATCGTCCTCGATCAACTGCCGGATGAAGTCGAAGTCGGTCTGGCTGGCGGCGGGGAACCCGACCTCGATCTGCTTGTACCCCATCCGGGTCAGCAGTTGGAACATCCGCCGTTTGCGCTCTGGCGACATCGGGTCGATCAGCGCCTGGTTGCCGTCCCGCAGGTCCACGGCACACCACTGTGGCGCCCGCTCGATCCGGTTGGTCGGCCAGGTGCGGTCCGGAAGATCAACAGAAAACTGGCGGTGGTACGGCAGATAGCGGCCGGCCGGCATCCGGCTCGATACCTGGGTATTGAACGGGCCGGCGGCGATCTCCGTGGACTCCGAGATCACAGTGGGCTCCGAGATCTCTGTGGGCTCCGAGATCTCTGTGGGCTCCGAGATCTGTGTGGACTCCGACACGGGAAGCTCCTTCGTCATGTGGGCGCGGTGCAGAGGCGTACTGCGTGGCGGGAACGGGGTGGGCTTCGGGTCGGCTGACCCGGCGGGCTCTGGGAGACCCGGCAGACTCGATCCGGTGGGCTTGAGAGGCCCGGCGGTCGATGGCCCGAGCGGCCTGGCGGCACGTCGCAACTCCGCGACGAGGTGCCGGCCTAGAGGGCCTCGTCGCGGCGACGAAGAAGCAGCGCCGTCCACATGACGCCCCCACGCTACTCGACCCCACCGCCCATGGGACCCCGATCCCGCCATCCGAGACAAGCCTCACCCCCCACCCCGCTCGAGACCGCCCGGCCCCACCCTCGCGCCGCCCTCCCTCACGCCATTTCCCACTTGGGGCCTCAAATGGTCGTTCTGAAACGTGCAAATAGGACACGCGGACAACCATTTGGGGCCCCAAGTGGGGCAGCCGGGCGTGGCCGGCGCGGCCGGGGTGGCCCGAGAGGGCACTTGGGTTGGTGGTTCCAAAGGGGCAAATGGGGCGGGGCAACCGCCACGTGGCACCCCAAGTGGAGCGAGGCCGCCCGCCACACCCGGAGGGGGTGGTTAGCGGGACTTGCTGGGGGAGGGGGAGGCGATAGGGGTGGGTTTGGGCGGTGGGGGTGCGGTGGAGAGGGCTTTGCCGGCGATCACCGGGGCGGGGAGCTTGAGGGTTTTCGGGGGCTTGCCGGCGGCGGCGGAGATCACCAGGCTGCGACCCCCGAACTGGGCCCCGGTCAGTACGCCGTCGGTGTCGAAGCAGTAGATCCCGGCGTCCATCGGCGGGGCCAGCGCGGCGGCGTTCGGCTCGACGGAGAAGCAGTCGCCGATCGGCACCGAGAACGTGGTGTCGCCCGCGACGGACAGCGCCGCGCGGGTGTCGGCCAGTACGTCCAGCCAGTCGACGAACGGGCGCTGCACCCGTACGTCGTACGCCCGGGGCACCGGCTTGCCGGCGCCGGCGATCTTCACGCAGCCCTTGCCCGTGCACTGGAAGACGCCCTGGTCGGTGCCGGCGAGGGTCACGTCGCGGCGCCCGCCGTGGGCCCCGCCCGGTACGGCGAAGCTCCACCCGCCGTCGGCGGCGAGCGTGACGGTGACCGTACGGTCGGGTCGGCCCTTCGTACGCAGCGTGTACGCCGCCGCGTACCGGGCGTCCTTCGCCGCGGCCACCCGGCCCAGCAGCTGCTCGGCAGGGGTCTCCGGCGGGGCGGGCGTGCTCGCCGACGGGGTCACGTTCAGCGGCTTCGACCCGCCGCAGCCGGCCGTCACCAGTACGAGTGCGAACGTCGCGGTGAGCGCGGACCAGCGGAAACCCCGGTGTAACACCCGGCAATTCTCGCTGGCGCGTCGGCCAGAGCTGGGGAAGGCTCGCCGTAGTGACCACCCTCGCAAAGCCGTGGGGCAGGTCACGGCCACGCCTGGTCACCGAATCGGGTGAACTGGCGCCCCCGGTACCCTGTCCCACCAGGGCCGACCGAATCGTCTAGCTAGGGAGCCCCGTGGCGCTCGTAGTGCAGAAGTACGGTGGCTCCTCGGTCGCGGATGCCGAGCGCATCAAGCGGGTCGCGGAGCGCATCGTAACCGCCCGAAAGGCCGGGCATGACGTCGTCGTCGCCGTCTCGGCGATGGGCGACACCACCGACGAGTTGTACGATCTCGCGGGCCAGGTGAGCCCGCTGCCGCCCGGGCGGGAGCTGGACATGCTGCTCACCGCCGGGGAACGGATCTCGATGGCGTTGCTCGCCATGGCGATCCACAACCTGGGGTACGAGGCGCGCTCGTACACGGGGTCGCAGGCGGGGATGATCACCACCTCCGTACACGGCAAAGCGCGGATCATCGACGTCACGCCGGGGCGGATCCGCAGCGCGCTGGACGAAGGCGCGGTGGCGATCGTCGCCGGGTTCCAGGGTGTGTCCCGGGAGACGAAGGAGATCACCACGCTGGGGCGGGGCGGCTCGGACACCACGGCGGTCGCGTTGGCCGCCGCGCTCGGAGCCGACGTGTGTGAGATCTACACCGACGTGGACGGCGTATACACCGCCGACCCCAGGATCGTCACCGACGCGCACCGAATCGAGCAGATCACGTACGAGGAGATGCTCGAACTGGCCGCGTGCGGCGCCAAGATCCTGCACCTGCGCAGCGTGGAGTACGCCCGCCAGACCGGCCTTCCGCTGCACGTACGTTCGTCGTACTCGAACAAGCCGGGCACCATTGTGACTGGCTCGATGGAGGACCTTTCCGTGGAACAAGCAATGATCACCGGGGTCGCGCACGACCGCAGTGAAGCCAAGATCACGGTGCTCGGGGTGCCGGACGAGCCGGGCGAGGCGGCCCGGATCTTCCAGGCGGCCACCGACGCCGAGATCAATCTCGACATGATCGTGCAGAACGTCTCGACGCACGGCTCTTCCCGTACCGACATCTCGTTCACGCTGCCGAAGTCCGACGGCGCGACCGCCATGGCGGCGCTGCAGAAGATCAAGGAGAAGGTCGGCTTCGAGGGGTTGCTCTTTGACGACCACGTAGGCAAGGTGTCGTTGGTCGGCGCGGGTATGCGCTCGCACCCGGGAGTGGCGGCGAAGTTCTTCGCCGCGCTGGGTGAGGCGGGCGTCAACATCGAGATGATCTCCACCTCGGAGATCCGGATCTCGGTGGTGTGCCGCGACACCGACCTCGACTCGGCAGTACGCGCGATCCACGACGCGTTCGAGCTGGGTGGCGAAGAAGAAGCGATCGTGTACGCCGGGACCGGGAGGTAACCGTGTCGAACAAGCTCCCCACACTGGCCGTCGTCGGCGCCACCGGCGCGGTGGGCACCGTGATGTGCGAGCTGCTGTCCAGCCGCGAGAACAAGTGGGGCGAGATCCGTCTCGTCGCCTCCGGGCGCTCGGCCGGCAAGCGGGTGAAGGTACGCGGCCAGGAGCTGGAGATCCAGGCGGTCCGGCCCGAGGTCTTCGACGGCGTGGACATCGCGATGTTCGTCAGCACCGACGAGGTCTCGCGCGAATTTGCGCCCATCGCCGCTGCGCGCGGCGCGGTCGCCGTCGACAACTCGCAGATCTTCCGGATGGACCCCGACGTGCCGCTGGTGGTGCCGGAGATCAACCCGGAGCAGGCGCGCAACCGCCCGAAGGGCATCATCGCCAACGCCAACTGCACCACGCTCTCGATGATCGTCGCGGTGTTCCCGCTGCACCGGGAGTACGGGCTGCGCGAGCTGGTGGTCTCGTCGTACCAGGCCGCCTCCGGGGCGGGTCAGGTCGGGGCTGACGCGCTGCACGACCAGCTGGCGAAGGTGGCCGGCGACCGCGCGATCGGCACCCGTCCGGGTGACATCCGGCAGGCGATCGGCGACGACACCGGCCCGTTCCCGGCGCCGCTGGCGATGAACGTGGTGCCGTGGGCCGGCTCGCTGAAGGACGACGGCTGGTCCAGCGAGGAGCTCAAGATCCGCAACGAATCCCGCAAGATCCTCGGCCTGCCCGACCTGAAGGTCTCCGCGACCTGCGTACGGGTGCCGGTGGTGACCGGGCACTCGGTCTCCGTACACGCCATCTTCGGCAGTGAGGTGACCGCCGACGGGGCGCGCGAGGTGCTGCGCGGCGCGCCGGGCGTGATCCTGGTCGACGACCCGGCGACGGGGGAGTTCCCGACTCCGGCGGACGCGGTCGGCACCGACCCGTGCTGGACCGGCCGGATCCGGCGTGCCCTGGACGACCCGCGCGGGCTGGACCTGTTCGTCTCCGGCGACAACCTGCGCAAGGGCGCGGCGCTGAACACCGTACAGATCGCGGAGCTGGTCACCGCCGAGCTCTAGCGCACGGCCGCTACCGCCCGGCTTTCGCGCACGGCCGCTACCGCCGACGGCGTACACAGCAACGGCGGGCCAGGTCGAAACCTGGCCCGCCGTTGTTTATGTTCGCGGCTCAGCCGCGCGGCTTCTTGCCCTTGCTGGTGGTGCCGGAGGCGCCGGCGGTGGCGACCGCGGCTTCCGCGTCGACGATGCCGTAGCCGTACACCGGGCCGTAGACGCCGCGCGCCGCGCTGCCGGGGGTACGCGCCGTGGACAGCAGCACCGAGTAGATGTTGTCGAGGCTGCGGCCCTGCGCGGCGAGCAGCGCCACCACACCGGCCACGTGCGGCGTCGCCATCGAGGTGCCGGCGTACGCGTCGTAGTTCTTCTGGCCACACGCGCTGGACCCGGTGCCCAGCGGCACGGGCGCCCAGACGTCGTCGTCGCAGGCGACCAGGCCGGCGCCGCCGGGCGCGGCGACCACCTTCAGGTCAGGCTTGACGCCGTACTCGGAGTACCAGCTCTTCGCCTCGTTCCGGTCGGTCGCGGTCACGCAGATCGCGTCGGTGGTGAACGCCGGGTCGGAGCAGAGCGGAGTAGAGGTGTTGCCGGCGGCGGAGACCACCGCGGTGCCCTTGCCGACGGCGTACTCGATCGCCCTGGACATGTCGTCGGAGATGCCGACGATCGGCAGCACCTGGGTGCCGGCGAGGCCGCCCAGGCTCATGTTGATCACGTCGGCGCCGTGGTCGGCGGCCCAGCGGATGCCGTTGGCGATCTCTTCGTAGCTGCCGCTGCCCGCTTCCAGCACCTTCACCGGCATGATCTTGGCGTTGGGCGCCACTCCGGCGATGCCCGCGCCGTTGCCGGTGGCCGCGGCCGCGATGCCCGCCACGTGGCTGCCGTGGGTGTCCTCCTCGTTGCCGACGCCGTCCGGGCCCTTCCAGTCACCGTTGCCGCACGGCACCGCGCCCCTGGGACAGGTGAACGTGGCCCCCGGCACCGTCTTGCCGGCGAACTCGGGGTGCGCGAAGTCGATGCCGGTGTCGAGCACCGCGATCACGGCGCCGGTACCGGTGGTCCTCGCCCACGCCTGCTCGGCGTGGATCTGCTGCAGCCCCCACTGCTTGCCGAACAGGGGGTCGTTGGTGGCCGCGTTGGACGGCGTCGCGGCCGCGGCTACGGCGGCGACGGCGATCGCCGAGGCGATCAGCGCCCGGGTGCGGGTGATGCGCATGGGTGTCCTCCCCAGAGTGGAATGCTCCTCGTCCCTTCATCCCCTGGAGAGAAACCCGTGTTACGCGGAGTTGCCCTAACACCCCCGGTAATCGCCCGAAGAAGCATGATGAGCCCTGTGTACGTACACGCAAAGTTATCTTCTGCTCACAGCAACCGTGCGGCGGGCCGGAGCCTGCGAGAACGGTCAGGCTCAGGCGAGGGTGGCTGAGACGGTGATCTCGACGTTGGCGAGCGTACGGGAGATCGGACAGCCGGCCTTCGCGGTCTCGGCGTGCTTGGCGAACTCGTCGCCGGACACCCCCGCCACCTGGCCCACCGTACGCAGGTCGATCCGGCTGATCGCGAAGCCGACCTCGTCCTTGGTGAGGTGCGCCGTCGCGGTGGTCTCGATCGACTCCGGAGCATGGCCCGCCTCGGCCAGCACCTTCGACAGGAACATCGAGAAACACCCCGCGTGCGCGGCGGCGATCAGCTCTTCCGGGTTGGTGCCGGCGCCCTCCTCGAACCGGGACGAGAAGGTGTACGGCCCTTCGTACGCGCCGCCACCGAGCTTCATCTTGCCGGCGCCGTCGCGGAGCTCGCCGTTCCAGACTGCCGACGCGTTGCGACTTGGCATCGTGACCTCCGTGGAGTTTGTCGTCTCCCCGAACGTTATCGGCTCCTGCCCGGCCCCGCCGGCCCAACCGGCGGGTCACCGGCGCGACCTGTTCAGCTTCCTGGCGCGGCGATCCATTTCTGGTAGATCTTGTCGTACGTGCCGTCCTGCTTCGAGGTCGCGATCACGTCGTTGATCACCTTCAACAACGTGGAGTTGCCGTTCTTGACGGCGATGCCGTACTGCTCGCCGGTGTCGAACTCGGCGGCCACCTGGTACGCGCCGGGGGTCTGCTTCGCGTACTCGGTCCAGATCGGCAGGTCCGCGATCGCGGCTTCGACATCGCCGGTGGTGACCGCCTGCTGCAGCCCCGAGAGATCCTCGTACGAGACCGGCTCCAGCTTCAGCCGCTGCTCCCTGATCTGCTTGGTGAGGTACGCCGCGCCAGTGGTGTCGCGCTCCACCCCGACCTTCTTGCTGCCCAGCGACTTGAGATCCCGGTACGGCTTGTCCGCTTTGACCAGCAGCCCCTGGCGAAGCTCGAAGTAGCTGTCGGAGAGGTCGAGCTGCTTCTCCCGACCCTTCGTGATCAGGATGCCCGCGGCGGCGACGTCGCACCGGCCCTTGTTGAGCGCCCGCCCGGAGCGGATCTCCTCGAACGGCTCGTTCTTGAACGTCGGCTTCACACCCAGCTCGGCCGCGACCAGGCGCAACACGTCGACGTCGAATCCGACCACCTCGCCGCGGTCCTGGTATTCGAACGGCGGGAACGGGATCTCCGTACACACGGTCAGTTTTCCGGGCTTGACCAGGGTGACGCTGTGCTTGGCGCGGGTGTCGGCCTCCGGCTCCGCCGTGCAGCCGCCGGTCAGCAGCGCGGCGCAGAGCAGCGCGCCCAGGAGCGGCCGCAGCCGGCCGTACGTCATCCGCAACATTCGTTCTCCGTGTCCGATCCGTCCGTCGCGCTCATCGTGCCAGGATTCGCGGCGCGGAGGTGCAGGGAGAACCCGACGAAGTCGCGGTGGTACGCGGCGCTCGGTGTTACGCGGCGCTCGGCGGCCGGTGGGTAGCGCTGCTACGCGGCGCTCGGCGGGTGAGCGGTGTTACGCGGCGCTCGGCGGGTGGGCGGTGTTACGCGGCGCTCGGCGGGCGGCGGGTGAGCGCGTCGAGCGCGCGTTGTGCGGTGTCGAGACTGAGCCGCAGCTCGTGCACCGGGTCGGGGACCTGCCCGGCGGCGGCCAGCCCGATCGTGATCCACTCCCGGATCAGCTCGGACATGGTGCGGCCCCGCGCCTCGGCTAGCGCCTTGATCATGGCGTCGGTCTCGTACGGCAGGCGTACCGGCCGGACCACGGTGACCGGGGCGCCGCGGGGTGGCAGGTCGGTGAGCAGTTTGGCGTCACCGGCGGCGTCGAAGTCGAAGCTCACCTCGCCGGCCGCGACGGCTTCCGCGAGCTGCTCGTCGGAGATGTGCTCACTCATGATCCGTCTCCTCCCATCGCCGGAACCCGGCCAACTCCTCCGGGCCCATCTCCCGTGCCCCGATAATCAGCCAGTCCATGCCGGCCTGGTGGCGCAGCGTGACGATCATTGGTCGCCCCTCCCGGGTGCGTGACCAGATGGTCAGCAACCGGGTGCCGGCGGCGAGAGCCGGTACAGGCCAACGCCGGTCGGCGTGTAGGGCCTGGATGACCTCATACGGCTCGACGCCCCTCAACGCCGTCAACGCGTACGGCAGCCATTCGTACCCCACTGCGGGAGAGTGTATACGACTCGTATACGCGCCGACCTCACCCATTCGGCCGGGTCCGCACGGGGGCCTCCGGGCACTTGGGGTCCCAAATGGTCGTCGCGACCGGGACAAATCGGGCGCGAAAGCAACCATTTGGGGCCCCAAGTGGGCGGGCGTCGCGAGGGGTCGGGGCGCTCGGGTGGCGGAGAGAATGGGGGCGTGGGTCGGTGGGTGGTGCATGTGGACCTGGACCAGTTCATCGCGGCCGTCGAGATGCTGCGGCGGCCGGAGCTGGTGGGGCGGCCGGTGGTGGTCGGCGGGGACGGCGATCCGACCAAGCGCGGGGTGGTCAGCACCGCGTCGTACGTCGCCCGGGAGTACGGGGTGCACTCGGGGCTGCCGTTGCGTACGGCGGCGCGCCGCTGCCCGGACGCGGTGTTCCTGCCGGTCGACGCGGAGGCGTACGAGGCGGCGTCGGCGCAGGTCACCGCGGTGCTGCGGACCCTGGACGCGGTGGTGGAGCCGATGGGCTGGGACGAGTGGTTCCTCGGGGTCGACACCGACGATCCGGAGGCATTCGCTCGTGAGCTGCAGCGCCGGGTGAAGCAGGCGACCCGGCTGGAGTGCAGCGCCGGGATCGGCGAGAACAAGCTGCAGGCGAAGCTCGCCACCGGCTTCGGGAAACCGGCCGGGGTGGCCCGGCTGACCCACGCCAGCTGGTACGAGACCTTCGGTGACCGCCCCACCGACGCGCTCTGGGGGATCGGCGCGAAGACGGCCAAGCGGCTCGCCGGGCTCGGCATCCGTACCGTGAAGGAGCTGGCCGCCACCGATCCGGAGGTGCTCGCCGCACAGGTCGGGCCCGCGACCGGGCCGTGGCTGGTCAACCTCGGACGCGGCGGCACCCCGTCAGTGGTCACCGACAAGCCGTACGTGCCGCGCGGCCACAGCCGGGAGCGGACGTACCAGCGGGATCTCGCCGACTGGGAGGAGGTACGCCGGGAGTTGGCCGTACTCGCCCGCGAGGTGGTCGACGGCAACCAGCGCCCGGTCACGCGGCTGATCGTGAAGGTGCGCTACGTGCCGTTCACGACGGTGACCCATAGCCGGAAGCTGCCCGTCCCGACCGTCGATCCGGCCGCGATCGCGGAGGCCGCGGACGACGTGCTGGAGCTGTTCACCCGGCGCCGGCCGGTACGGCTGCTGGGGATCCGTGTCGAGTTCACCCGAGAGGACACCCCACGAGCCCGAGAGGACACCGCATGAGCAACGACCCACGACTCGTCGCCCTCGCCAGGCGGGTGATCGACACGAACAAGTACCTCACCCTCGGTACGGTCGACGCCGACGGGCAGCCCTGGGTGTCGCCGGTGTACTTCACGCCGGAGGCGTACACCCGGTTCTACTGGGTTTCCTCACCCGAGTCGCGGCACTCGCAGAACCTGTCGCAGCACCCCGGGGTGAGCATCGTGGTGTACGACTCTTCGGTGCCGATCGGCGGCGCGGAGGCGGTCTACATGACGGGGCGGGCCGCGCTGGTGCCCGACGACGAGCTGGAATCCTGCTCCGCGCTCTACAGCGGGCGGCTGCCGGAGCTGAAGCATTTCCCGCCCGATGAGCTGCGGCCGCCGGCGCCGTTCCGGCTCTACCGCGCCACGGTCAGCGAGCACTCGGTGCTGATCCGCGGCGGCGACCCGGACCACGGTACGGGCGTCGACTCCCGGATCACCGTGGCGCTGCCCTGACGTAGGACCCTCGCGCTGCGGCCTGAGCGCCGCGTCCGGCTGGCGGGGTGACGGGCCCGGGGCGGACAATCTGCGTAGACCGGCCCGAAGGGGGTTCGGATGACCGAACAGCCGGACGTCAAGGTCGCGATCGTCGGCAGCGGCTTCTCGGGGCTGGGGCTCGCCGTACGGCTCAAGCAGGCCGGGATGCACGACTTCGTGATCCTGGAACGGGGCGACGACCTGGGCGGCACCTGGCGGGACAACAGCTACCCGGGCTGCCGCTGCGACGTTCCGTCCCACCTGTACTCGTACTCGTTCGCGTTGAACCCGGAGTGGAGCGAGACGTACTCGACGCAGCCGGAGATCTGGGCGTACCTGCGCCGGGTCGCCGCCGGGTACGGCGTGGAGAAGCGCATCCGGTACGGCCACGACGTGACCGCCGGGAACTGGGACGACGAGACGCAGCTGTGGCGGCTGAAGACCGCCGCCGGGGAGCTGTCCGCTCGGGTGATGGTGCTCGGCGTCGGCGCGCTCGCGGATCCGAAGCTGCCGGCGATCCCCGGGCTGGACGGTTTCCCCGGGGAGGTGTTCCACTCCGCGACCTGGAACCACGACTACGACCTCACCGGCAAGCGGGTCGCCGTGGTCGGCACCGGTGCGTCGGCGATCCAGTTCGTACCGGAGATCCAGCCGAAGGTGGAGCGGTTGGTGCTGTTCCAGCGCACCCCCGCGTGGGTGCTGCCACACACCAACCGCCGGATCAGCCGGGCCGAGAGGTGGCTGTACCGGCACGTCCCACTTGCGCAGCGGATCAACCGCGCCGGGGTGTACGCGGGCCGCGAGCTGCTGGTGTTCGGGCTGGCGTTCTGGCCGGGCGCGATGAAGCTCGGCGAGTCGGTGGCGCGCAAGTTTCTCGCCAGGCAGGTCCCGGATCCGGAGCTGCGCCGGACACTGACTCCCCGATTCCGGCTCGGCTGCAAGCGGATCATGCTCTCCAACGACTACTACCCGTCGCTGACCAGGCCGAATGTCGACGTGGTGCCGTCCGGCATCGCAGAGGTACGCGGCAACACGGTGGTCGGCGCCGACGGCAGCGCGTACGACGTCGACGCGATCATCTTCGGCACCGGCTTCCACGTCACCGATCCGCCGTACGCCGACACGGTGCACGGCCGCGACGGGCGCGCGCTCTCGGAGGTGTTCGGGGGTACGCCGCGGGCGTACCTGGGGACCGCACTGGCCAACTTCCCCAACGCGTTCACCCTGCTCGGGCCGAACACCGGGCTCGGCCACACCTCGGTGGTCTATATGATCGAGGGCCAGATCAACTACGTGATGCGCTGCCTGCGCGAGATGGACCGGCGGGGCTGGCGCGCGGTGGAGGTACGCCCGTCGGTGGAGCGCGCGTACAACGCGGAGCTGCAGCGCAAACTCCCCGGGACGGTGTGGAACTCCGGCGGCTGCGCCAGCTGGTATCTGGACGCCAACGGCGTCAACAGCACGATCTGGCCGCGGTTCACGTGGCAGTTCCGGCTGCGTACCCGAAAATTCCGCCCTGAGGAGTACGTGGTCATCCCCGAGCCGCGATGAGTTTTCGCGACCCGGCTGGTCTAACCAGACAACAGCCGAGAGCGAATGGAGGCCGACATGCAGAAGATCACGACATTTCTCTGGTACGCAAACCAGGCCGAGGAGGCGGCGGAGTTCTACACCTCGTTGTTCGACGACTCCCGGATCGTCGACGTGACACGGTACGGCGAGGCGGGTCCGGGTGAGCCGGGCAGCGTCATGACCGTCACCTTCGAGCTCGCCGGCCAGCAGTACATCGCGCTCAACGGCGGCCCGGAGTTCAAGTTCAACGAAGCGATCTCGCTGTCCGTGGACTGCGGATCGCAGGAAGAGGTCGACACGCTGTGGGACAAGCTCACCGCCGGCGGCGGCGAGCCGGGTCCGTGCGGTTGGCTGAAGGACCGGTACGGCCTGTCCTGGCAGATCGTCCCGCGACGGCTGAACGAGCTGCTCGCCGACCCCGATGCGGCGAAGTCGCAGCGCGCCATGCAGGCGATGCTGCAGATGAGCAAGATCGATATCAAGGCGCTCGAAGACGCGTACCAGGGCTGAGTATGCGGCGACAGCGCCCGCGACCGCCTCGCTCCCTGCCGGAGCGGGGCGGTCGTGTGCATGATGGACGGAGACCGCCGAAGGAGTCGTGACGATGGCAGCACCGCCGCTGGTACGCAGACTCGCCAACGCCCAGTACCGGCTGTACGACCTGATGCGTTCCCGGAGCGCGTTCGGCGTCGCCAGGCAGCCGCCGTCGGCTCGGGACTTCGCCGGCTTCCGGGGCGTACGGCAGTGCCTGGTGGTGACCTTCCGGCGCTCGGGTGAGCCGATGCCGAGCCCGGTCAACTTCGGGCTGGGCGACGATCACACGCTCTATCTGCGTACCGACCCGCACACCGGCAAGGTGAAGCGGATCCGCAACAACCCGCGGGTGCTGGTGGTGCCGTCCGGGATGTTCGGCAAGCCGCGGGGCCCGGCGGTCGAGGGTCGGGCGCGGATCCTTGCGGCCGACGAGATCGAGGCCGCCGAGCGGGCCATCAAGGCCAACTTCAGCCGCCCGATGGCGGTGTTGGAGGCCGGCCTGGAGGCGGGCGCGGAGCGGTTCGGCGTCGGGATGACCTACGTCGAGATCACGCCGCAGGAGGACCGGACGTCACGGGACTGACCGGTGTCTGCGTGACACGCCCCCGGCACGACAGCTGCCGGGGGCGCGCCACTCGCAGGGTTACAGGGTGAGGGTCCAGGTGTCGATCTTGCCGATGTCCTGGCTCGCGGCGTCGGTCACCCGCAGGGTCCAGGTGCCGTTGCGCGCCTCGCTCGACAGGTTGACGGTGTACGTCTTGTCGATGTTGTCCGCCGACCCGCCGGAGCGGTTCTGCAGCGTGTAGACGGTGCCGTCCGGTGCCACCAGGGACACCACCAGGTCACCGATGTACGTGTGCTGGATGTGTACCTCCACCGTCGAGCTCGCCGACGCGTTGCCGGTGCAGCCGGAGATCGCGATCGTGGAGTTCACAGTGGAGTTGTCGCCGATCGCGACGTCGGTGGCGTTCGTACCGGAGCAGCCGGCCGGGCCGTTGACCGTCAACGAGAACGTCGTGGCCTTCGACCCGGAGGTCGCGCTGCCGGTGACCGTCACCGAGTACGTGCCGGCCGGCGTGGACGCCGACGTGGCGATCGTCATCGTCGACGAGCCACCCGAGGTCACAGACGACGGGCTGAACGACGCGGTGGCGCCGGACGGCAGCCCCGACGCCGCCAGTGTCACGGTCTGCGCCGAGCCGCTGGTGGTGGTCGCCACCGTCGCCGACACCGAGCCACCCGGGTCGGTCGCACCGGCGGCCGGCGAGATCGACACCGAGAAGTCGTTCCCGCCGGGCGGCGTGTTGTCGATCATGCTGGAGATCTGCGGGTAGATCAGCGAGATCTTCGCCGCCTCGTTGGGGCAGCCACCGAGGTGGTGCAGCCCGATCACCTTGTGGCTGGACGCCGCGAACACCGGCGAGCCGGAGCTGCCGCCGGAGGTGTCGCACATGTAGTCGAAGTTGTGCGAGGCGCCCGGCGCCGACACATCGTTGACCGAGCAGTAGTCCGACGCGGACTGCTGGTTGTTGTAGAGGGACAGCTCCTTCGGGTCCCCGTCGCCGTGGCCGATGATGTAGATCCGCTCACCCGCGGTCGGCACCCGGTTGTCCAGGTAGAGCGTCCCGTACGAGGAGATGCTGTCGAAGTTGTTGACCGAGAACAGCGTGTAGTCCAGCCCGCTGCCGCCGTCGCCGCTGGTCTTCAGCATCGTGTCGCCGCTGACCTTCGTACCGGCGCCGGGGTTGTTGCCGCCGCAGGTGGCGCACTGGTAGTTGAACTGGAACTCTTCGGTATTCAGCTCCGACTGGCTGCCCGCGCAGTGGTTGTTGGTCAGCATCCGGTTGGTGTTGCCGACCCGCCACGAGGTGCAGTGGGCGCCGCCGTTCTTGAGTACGCGGGCGACGGCGTTGCCGCGCGCGTACTCCGTCGGGTGGCTGGACTGGTAGCAGACCACGTCGCGGCGGGCGTCGGTGCCGCAGACGCTCATGATGCTCGGGTTGTTCGCCTCGATCTCGGCGTCGGTGTAGCCGCGCCAGAACTTGTCGATCGTGGCGACGGTGCCGCCGACCCGGCGTTGGGTCCGCAGCGTCACCAAGGCGGTGTCACCGTCGATCGACATCGCCCAGAAGCCGCGGCCGCCGTCGGTGGTGAAGTCCGAGCTGCCGGCCCGGCCGATCACGGTCGGGTCACCCCGATAGGTGTACGCCTCCGTACCGTCCACATTGGAGACGGTCACCGACTCGCCGCGCGCCAGCCGCAGCGATTCGAAGTGCACCTTGACGTACTTCGCGCCGGGGTGCTTGAGGACCTGCCGGTGCCCGTTGGCGATGTACGCCAGCGAGCTGTCCACCGTACGCAGCTCGCCCACCACGGTGAGCCCCTTCTCGGGCTTGGCCTGCGCGGACTCGGGCGCGGCCTGCGAGCGGGGTGCCACCGGCTGGTCGGTCGGTGTCGCCGTGGCGGCGGCGCCAGGCAGGAAACCCAGCCCCAGCGTGAACGCCGCGACCGCGATCGCGGTGCGCGATAACTGTGTGAGGGCGTGCGTCATCGTTGCTCCTCCCCAGGAGGCGCGGCGCGATCGCCGCGCGTGACGCCTTCTTACGCCCACCCAAGTTGCGGCACAACCCTTGCAATCCCCATCCCTGGATCCCTGTCCCGCCCCCCGCCCCATCCCCGCCCCGCCTCCCGCCCCCTCCGGGCCCGGGGCCTCAAGATCCGCAGCATTGGGCGCTGCGGCACCGGAAACCCGGAGATCTGTGTGCCACGGCGTCCAATGCCGCGGATCATCCGGTCTCGCGGGCGGGAGCAAGGATCAGGGGAGGGTGTCGAGGTGGGGGCCTACGGTGTTGGAGAAGCTGTCGCCGGCGACCCGGTCCCAGTTGATCGACCATGTCATCGCGCCCCGGATCCCCGGGTACGTACGCGGTGGCCGGTGGCTGCCGCAGTTGGTGCCCCGGGCCAGACAGTCCAGCGCCCGGTTGACCACGCTCGGGTTGACGTACCCGCCGCCGGCGGCGCGCGACGATGCCGGCAGCCCGAGCGCGACCTGGTCGGGGCGCAGCCCGTTCTCCAGCGCGATGCACGCCAGCGCGGTGAGGAACTCGATCGTGCCCTGGGCGTACACCTTGCCGTCACAGCCGTTCATGGTGCCGGAGTTGTAGTACTGGGTGTGTACGACGGTCAGGATGTCCTTCACGTTCAGCGCGAGCTGGAAGTAGCTGCCGCCGGTGGACTGCATGTCGATGGTCTGAGGCGCCATGGTGAGCACCAGTCGCGAGCCGGCCTTCGACGACAGTTGCCGCAGCGCCGAGGTCATGTACGTGACGCTCAGCCCGTGCTCCAGGTCGATGTCGACCCCGTCGAAGCCGAAGCGGGTCATCAGCCCGTACACACTGTTGGCGAAGTTGGCGGCGCTGGTGGCGTCGTTCACCGGTACGTTGCCGCGTTCCCCACCGACCGAGATCACCACCTTGGCGCCCCGAGCGTGCAGTGCGTTCACGTCGCTGATCACGTCGGCGTCGCTGTAGCCGCCGAGCGCCGAGGAGAGCTGCGGGTCGACGGCGAAGGTGACCGCCCCGGGCCGCGTCGAGTCGGCTTCGGCGAACGCGACGGCGATCAGGTCGTACTGGCTGGACACGTCGCGCAGCCGCAGCGCGGTGGAGCCGTTGATGAAGTTGTGCCAGTAGCCGGTCAGGGTGTGCCGCGGCAGGTCGCCCGGAGGCGGGTCGCTCGGCGTCGGCGTGGGCGACGGCGAGCTGGTCGGCGTCGGTGACGCGGTCGGCGACACCGTGGGGGAGGGGCTCGGGTCGGTGCCGCCGGGGCCGTCGAGGCTGACGTCGTCGGCGTAGTACGTGCCCTGGGCGTACCAGCCGTGCAGGTAGACCTCGACGCTGGTCTGCGAGCCGCCGGTGGTGAAGCTGGTGGTCAGCTTCGTGTACGTGCTCGCCGACGGGGTCCAGGTCGACGCGCCGCCGGCCACGCCTAGGTAGACGTAGCTGCCGCGTACCCAGGCACTCAGGGTGTACGCCGTGCCCGGCTGCACCGACACGGTCTGGCTGCACCGGGCGTTGTCCGAGCTGGTGGCGGCGCCGGCCAGCGCGCGGCTGCCGCTGTGTACCGGGCTGCTCACCACCGAGCCGGTGCCGCCGGTGCAGCGCCAGGCGGAGAGGGTCCCGGTCTCGAAGCCCGGGTTGGTCAGCAGGTTCGCCGCGTACGCCGGTACGGCCAGCGCGACCGCCGCCGTCAGCCCGATCGCCGCGATGCCACCGCTCAGCCACCACCGTCTGGACATCGGTGTTCCTTTCGCCGGTTCCTCCCCATTGCGTATGAGAGAACCGGGTCGTACCTTCTAATGTCAAGGTTTCTTAACTATTATCTGTGTACGGGCGCCAGCGAGGAGCTCTCGTGCCAGAGGCCTGGGGAGGCAGCATCATGAAGATCCGCGCGCTGAAGCGCGTCAGCCCCGTCGTCGCCGTCGTCGTGGTCGCCGCCGCGGCGATGGCCGTCCAGCTCGCACCCGCCCCCGAAGCCACCGCCGCCGTCGGCCCGCTCACGTGGTCCGACGAGTTCAACGGCGCCGCCGGCACCGCGCCCGATTCGGCGAAGTGGAAGCACGACATCGGCGGCCACGGCTGGGGCAACAACGAGCGGCAGTACTACACCAGCAGCACCCGCAACGCGGCCCACGACGGCACCGGCAACATGGTGATCACCGCCCGCCGGGAGAACCCGGCCGGCTACCAGTGCCACTACGGCACCTGCGAGTACACCTCGGCGCGGCTGCTCACGGCGGGGAAGTTCGACCAGGCGTACGGGCGGTTCGAGGCGCGGATCAAGATCCCCCGTACACAGGGGATCTGGCCGGCGTTCTGGATGCTCGGCAACGACATCGGCTCCAACCCGTGGCCCAACAGCGGCGAGATCGACATCATGGAGAACATCGGGCGGGAGCCGAGCACGGTACACGGGACGCTGCACGGGCCGGGCTACTCCGGAGGCGGCGGGCTCACCGGGAGCTACACCCTGCCCGGCGGTCAGCAGTTCGCCGACGCGTTCCACACGTTCACTGTGGACTGGGCGCCCGACTCGGTGACCTGGTACGTGGACGGCACGCAGTACTCCCGGAAGACTCCGGCCGACGCGGGCGGCAACCGGTGGGTGTTCGACCACCCGTTCTTCATGCTGCTCAACGTCGCGGTCGGCGGCTACTGGCCGGGCTACCCGGACGGCACCACGGTCTTCCCGCAGACGATGACCATCGACTACGTCCGGGTGTACGCCCAGGGCACCGCCGGCCGCACCGGCCCGATCACCGGGCTCGCCGGCAAGTGCGTGGATGTGGCGGGCGCGAACACCGCCGATGGCACCCAGGTGCAGCTCTACACCTGCAACGGCACCAACGCGCAGCGCTGGACCATCGGCGGCGACGGCACGATCCGCGCCCTCGGCAAGTGCCTCGACGTGTCGGGCGGCTCCACAGCGGACGGTGCCCGGGTGCAGCTGTGGACCTGCAACGGTACGGGCGCGCAGCGCTGGACCTACACCTCAGGGCGCGATCTGGTGAACCCGCAGGCGAACAAGTGCCTGGACGTCGCCGGCTGGAACACTGCCGACGGCACGCCGCTGCTGCTATGGAGCTGCCACGGCGGCGCCAACCAGAAGTGGAACCTGCCGTGAGCCGCGCCGTTACGTGGGCGCCGCCACGGCGGCGCCCACGTAACGCTGCCGTGAGCCGCGGCTACTTGATCCCGTCGAGGGAGCCGAGCACCCGCTCGGTGAGCAGCGTGGCCACCTGCTCGTCGTACGCCGGCAGGCTGCTGTCGGCGAACAGGTGCTGGTTGCCCGGGTAGAGGAACAGCTCTGCGTCCGTGACCGCGTCGGCGTCCATGCCGTGAATCTGGACCGGGACTCCCTCCGGCCACGCGCCGAACTCGGAGGTGGGAGACAGAAGTAGAAGAACAGGGCGCCTTGCGCGCCGGTCCGCGTCTGGGCCAGCAGCTGCGCCGGCATGACGCCGAGTGAGAACCCGGCGTAGACCAGCTCGCTCGGCAGCCCTTCGGCGGCTGCCCGCCCGCGCTCGAGGATCGTGTCGAACCCGGCCTCGCGGGCGTACCCGATGCCGTCCTCGAGGTTGTTGAACACCCGCCCCTCGGACATGTCTGGGACGTGGACGGTGTGCCCCGGGTGCCGCAGCTTCTCCGCGAAGTCGCGTACCCCCGGCGTCAGCCCCTGCGCGTGATGGAACAACAAGCCTCGGCCACGTCCGCTCCCTCCGATCCGTACCGCCCGGGTCGAGCCCGCCGTACGGCGCTGTCAGCCCTGCTGCGCGCGAGAGTGCATTTACCAGTTCGCTGGCTCGGCCAGGGCGTACGAGGCCGCGATCCGCGCGTGGTCGTGGAAGATCGACAATGTCCACGGCCCGGCGGGAGTGCCGTCGCGCCAGGCGGTGCAGTAGATCCCGGATGACCACCGGACGCTCAGCGCGGTCTTGGGCAGGAAACCGATCCCGGTACGGCTGACCAGCCTGGCGCCGTTGGCCCAGACCTCAAAGGCTCCGGCGGAGGAATGCAGCTTGACCCGGGTGACCACCCGGATCCACGTACCCCGGAGATTCGTGATCTTGCCGACGACGCCGCTGACGCCGCAGGAGCCACCGAATCGGATCTCGTCGTTCTGCACGTACATCAGCAGGCAGGGGCCGGACGGATCCTCCGGTGACCACTGCTGGAAGGTGACGTTCTGGTTGTGGAAGACCCAGTTCGGGGCCAGATAGATCGCCTGGCCGTAGTACCGGTCCTCACCCACCCGTTGAGCGCCGAACTGCACGGTCTCGGAGTGGTACCCGCCGCCCTCGTTGACGTACGTCTGCTGCGCTTCGATTGCGGTGCTCCCCTTGTACACCGGGCCGCTGACGTTGCGGATCACGCCCTGCTTCTGTGGCCGCTGGGGATAGTTGTTCCATCCCTGGACCGTCCCGGTGTCCTGGAAGTACACCCCGGACGGCAGCCCGGGGGTGCGTTGACTCCAGATCTGGTTGGCGTGGCGGTTGCAGGTCCAGATCTGCACTGGCGTGCCGTTCGGGCTGCTGCCACCGCCGGTGACGTCCAGGCACAGTCCGGACTGGACAGCGGTGAGGCCGCCGTCGGTGTTCAGCGACCACTTCTGGTTGGCGCCGCCGTGACAGGTCCACGTCAGGACCCTGGTGCCGGGGTCGGTGAGCCCGCGGTAGACGTCGAGGCACTTGACGTCGGTCCCGCTGTAGACCCGCAGTTCCCCGGCCGAGGTGTACGTCCACCGCTGGTTTGCCTTGCTGTTGCAGTCGTACACGATTGCCCTGGCCCCCCGCGTCGTGCTCGCGCCCTCCACGGTCAGGCACCGGCCGGACGCCGCGCCAAGCAACAGGTTCGGCGTGCCGACAGTGACTGCCTCAGCGGCAGGGACGGTGACGGAGAGCGCCGCCGCGATCAGGCCCGCGACAGGCAACGCGAACCAGCGATGTCCGTGCTTCATGGAACGCCTTTCCTCAGCCGGTGAAGCCGGCGGTGATCCGGGTGAAGTCCCAGTTGTTCTGGCTGATGCCGGAACAGTCGGAGCGGACTCCACCGCCCGGGCAGGGTCGGTCCCGGTTGACCGACCAGAACGACAGGCGCTTCAGGCCCTTGGAGTTTGCCCAGTCACGGATCTGCCGCCAGTGGTCGAGCGAGGTCATCTCCTGCTGGTCGGACAGGCCGTTCATGCCGGAGATGCCCATATGGGCGTACGCCGTCGCGTCGGACCAGCCGTACGCGCTCTTCAGGGCGTTCTTCAGGCCCTCGGAGGCGCTCACGGTGCAGGTGTAGATGTTGCTCTGGCAGCCGAAGTCGAACGGCATGATCGTGAAGTTGTCGATGTTGGCGCCCAGCTCGCGCGACCGGTTGATCAACCGGGTGCCCCACCAGGTGGGCCCGGACTGGCCGGTACCGAAGGTGATGATCGTCTTTATGCCGGGGTTGTTCTGCTTGACGATCTTCAGCGCGCCCAGGATCCGGTCTTGTACAACCTCGTTCTCGAACTCGTCGGTGTTCTCGATGTCGATGTCGATGTACTTCAGGCCGTACGCGTTGATGACCTGCTGGTACGCGCCCGCCAGCGCCG
>JBOGDG010000001.1:0-43390 GCA_050701655.1 Micromonosporaceae bacterium | reverse complement strand
AGCAGATCCTGACCGACCATCCGAAGACCACCGCGATCATCGCCCTCAACGACGCCATGGCGATCGGAGTGCTCTCCGCGCTCCGCTCACGCGGCGTGTCGGTGCCGAGCCAGATGTCGGTGGTCGGCTTCGACGACGTGTCGGTCGCAGCCGACCTCGCCCCAGGCCTGACGACCGTACGGCTCCCGATGACCGAGATGGGCCGTACCGCGCTCACCATGGCCCGCAAACCGCGTTCCGCCCGATCGCGACGCCGCTCCACCGGTCACGAGCTCGTCGTACGCGACTCCACCGGCCCCGCCCCCTCGCGGTGACCTAGAGTCCGACAAACGACACGCGCGCATCAGCCCTGCCGTAGGCGAGGACCCGCCGAAGCACCTGCCGCATCCGGTTCACATCGTCGGCCGGCGCACGCAGCACCGCTTCGATCACCGGTGTGTCCAGCCCGAGTTCGTCCACTGAGTCAGGGTCGAGCACGACCCGGAGCAGAGCTTGGTCGAGGCTGACCTCACGTACGCAGCCGTAAGCCGTGGCCTGGTCTTGCGTGACCAGGCAGTACGTGTCCGTGCCGAGCGACACGCTCTGCGCATCGGGTGCTTCGAAGTCACACATGAACAGCAGGCTGAATCCGTCCCCGTCGTCCGACTCGGCCACGCCGGCTATCACGCAGTCGTCTTCATCCTCGTTGTCGAGCCATAGGCGGCCTGGGCGACGAATCGAAGAGTCACCCGAGTGTTCTAGCACCACCGACACACGCGCCAATTCACGCAGTGCCATGGAGCCGATCTTCCGGTTTCGTCCGAAGCGCTCCGGCACCGAAGTCGACAAGGACAACGCGACGCGATGGTGGAGCGATCGCGACCTCGACCGCGGGCCGGCTCTCGGCACTGTTCGTCCTCGCCGTCTCCGCCCCCCATGTGAACGAAGGGAACTCCCGTGTCCAATGAACTGTCTTACTTCGAACGGTTGGCCGCGCAGGCGCGGGCGGTGGTGCGCCGGGATCCGGCCGCGCTCGCGCAACTGGCCCTGGCGTTGACGAACCTCGCAGCTTGCCTGTCCGACCACGGTCGGTCGTACGAGGCGCTGCCCCTGACTCGGGAGGCGGTCGCCTACTACCGCCGGATAGTCGACAGGGACTCGCATTACCTCGGCGAGTACGCCACCGCGCTGCACAACCTGGCGATCGGCCTGACCGGTATGAGGCGCTCGTACGAGGGACTCGCGGCGATCTGCGACTCGGTCGCCATTCGACACAGACTCGTGTCAGAGCATGAAACCCCGGAGAACCGGGCGTCCTGGGCGCAGGCGTTGCACACCAAGGGCAGCATCCTCAATGAGCTGGGCCGCCACACAGAGGCGGTGTCTGTTCTGCAGGAGGCTACCCAGGTGCTGCGGCCACTAGCCCAGGCGGGGCTTCGGGGATACCTCGAAGACCTGGCCGACTGTGAACACGCTATCGGCGCCTGTCTGCACGACCTCGCCGACCAACGAGCCGACGCGCACCTCTTGATAAAGGCCGAATCGCGCGCCGGCAACGCCGTACGGATCAGACGTGGCCTGTTCAACCCACGGAAGGACCCCAACATGGCCGAAGCCCTGGCCGGCGCTCTCTACACCCACGGGGCGATCCTCGCCGCACTCGGCCAAAGCCGGTACGCCAAACGAGAACTGAGAGAAGCCAACCGGCTGTCCCGTGCGTACGCACGTCCCGCCTGACGGTCCCGTGGTTTCACACTGTCGTATTCGGAACCGGAGTCGTGCCTGGTGCGACCGTGGCTAGTGATGCCAGGCCTGGAGCGGGTCGTACCGGGCGCACCGCCTCACGAGGGCGACCGGACAGGTGCGCCTGGTACATGGCCTGGTCTGCGGCGTGCCGCAGCGCATCGAAGCCTGCCCCCGCGGGCACCGCCACCCAGGCAACGTCGACCGTGACGGTAGTCGCAGCCGGGATGATGGCATGCCAGTCCTCGTCCTGGAGGGTCCCGGCAATACGTCGGCCGATGCCCTCAGCCACCTGTGCCGTGATATCCGGCAGCACGAGAACAAGGTGCTCCTCATCGCATCGGGCCACGAACTGACCGGCTCGGATGACGTTCGCCACGATGCCTGCGACCCGCCGCATGAGGATATTGGCTGACACGTCACACTCGTTGGCGATAGCCGACTTGAACGCCCCGAGATGGACTGCGCCGATCATGGCCTGCGACCGAAGATGCGCCAGCTCCTGGAGGAACATATCGAGCCGCTGGCGATTCGGGAACCCCGTCACCGGATCGGCATATGCATGATCCACATGCCGCGTTACGGTCCTGCGTAGGTGTTCCTGGTCGAGTTGAGCTCGGGTGTGATTGAGCACCATGGTCCGCAACTCGCTAAGTTGACCGGACGCTGCGCGGGTCGCCCGTGCGGACGCGTCGAGTGCGCTGCGGTAATCGCCCGCGACCGCGAACGCGAGTGACCGCAGCCGATGCAGCTCAGGGGAGCCCACCGTGTCGTGGTGGATCTCGGAACTGTCGAGTCGGTGGATGGCCGCGGCACCATGACCTGCCGCAATTGCCTCGCACACCTGCGAGAGCACGGCCACATCGCGGCAGCAGCGATGCTCGCATCTTTCCGGCAGGAGATCAGTAAAATCGATATCGCAGGGGACGCCGAGAGCGTTGAGACGTCTCGCGGCAAACTGCGCCCAATGCAAGTTCCCGATCTCCAGAGACTTGGGATCTTCTGGTAGTCGGGCCATTGCCTCACCCAATTCCTGGACACACCGGGCGGTGTCCCCGCAGTGGTCGAGCCACACCGCATAGCGCACCAAGACATCCATGCCGCCGCCGGCGTCCCACTCGCTCACGCCACGAAGCGCCGATATCTCACGACCTCGTGTCAACGCGGCCTTGGCCTGCTCGTGGAAACCGAACACCGAATACGTGATAGCCAGATCTGTCCACGCATCCGACGCCGCGACGCTCACCTCGGTCATCCGCGTCAGCGCCCGCTCAGCCGACACCACGTGCATCGCGTACCGTTCCAGCGCCCCTAGTGAGTGCGCCAGCCACGCGGCCAAACTGTGGAACTCGCCAAGAAGTCGCGGCTCACGGCAGTGTCGGAGTGCCAGCGACGGCGCCTCGATCGCGGCCCATGCCGCCGACTGGTCCTGCAGATTGAGGTGCCCGCCGAGAACGAACAGCCATGCCTGAGCCGCCCGGAACGGGTCATCGGCCGCTACCGCGAGCTCTCTGGCCATCGCGACGGTCTCCTCGACCCGCCCCGACGCCATGAGCGTGCGCATCCGCAGGTATTCGTCCAGCCACGGCACCACCGGCGGGGACTTCGCCTCGATCGACTCAGGAGTCCCCTGTCCGCACTCGCCCCGGCGGCGACTCCGGCGCTCCCTCATGGCCAACTCGTCGCGGGCATCCAGCACAGCCCAGCGACGAGCCTCCGGCACATCCAGATCGATCAGCAACGACAGCAACAACTCGCGCCGCGGAACCGATTCCCCGTTCAGCCACGCGTAGACCGTGGACTGAGCAACCCCGACCCGGCCAGCAAGCTTGTTCCTGTCAACACTCCGCCCGTCACGCTGCTCCCGGCGCTTCAGCCACCGCTGCAACTCACGCGCCAGACCGCCAGGGGAATCGAATTCAAGGACATCAGCGTCAGGTCGGCTTGTCACGTCTCCACCCGTCAAGAGATCTCCGCGTGCCCCTGGCCATTTGCCGACATCTTCGTATGAGATCAGCGATACTCCCACAACAGGCCCACGATCCGTAACTTGAGTTTCATTCTTGGGTGAGTCGAACCACCACCCTCTATGTGCTATATCGTCCGGAGTAGGGTGCGGCCGCAATGACTATACCGGCGGCACCGTCATTCCAATAGCACGCCAGGCTGTTGCGTACGGTGATCCATCACGGCCGCTTTCCTGCCGGCGTTTCTCCAGGTGGACGCGGTGGATCGAAGTTTGTCAGGCCGGCGGGCGGAGCCAGACGGGGGTGGTGCTGGGCGTCGTCGCGGATCACCTAAGTGGTGCCGACTGTCACGGACTGACTGAGATCACCGCAGCAGGGTGCGTGCGGCTCGCTCCACGGCGGGCTCGGAGAGCAGCACATGCTGGGCGGCCGGACCGAGCGGGATCAGGCTGTCCTCGCTGGTCACGCGCGCGACCCGACCCGCGAATCCCGCGTCGGCGAGCGCGGCAAGCACTCCCTCGGAAACCCCGCCGGCGCGACGGGTCTCGTCGACGATCAAGACCCGGCCGGTCGCGTCGGCCTCACGCAGCAGGTCCGCCACCGGCAGCGGTGCCAGCCAGCGCAGGTCAAGCACCCTCACGTGTACGCCGTCGGCGGCGAGCCGGCGCGCCACCCGCAGGCTCATCCGTACCCCGTTGGCGAAGGTCACGATCGTGAGGTCGGCGCCGTCTCCGTACACCCGGCCGGTGCCGACAGGGGCGTGGGCCGTGCCGGGCGCCGGGTAGGGCGACAACCAGCCGGCGTCGCCGTCGGTGTGCAGGTCGCGGGTGTGGTAGAGCGCGATCGGCTCCAGGAACACGCAGACCGACCCGTCCGACTCGGCCGCCGCCGCACAGGTACGCAGCATCGCGGCCGCGTCGTCGGGGCGCGCCGGAGCCGCCACCACCAGCCCGGGGATGTCCCGCAGCACCGCCACGGAGTTGTCGTTGTGGAAGTGCCCGCCGAAGCCCTTCTGGTACGCCAGCCCGGCGACCCGTACCACCATGGGGTTGCGATACCGGCCCTGGGAGAAGAACCGCAGCGTCGCCGCCTCGCCCCGGAGCTGGTCCTCGGCGTTGTGCAGGTACGCCAGGTACTGGATCTCCGGCACCGGCAACATGCCGGACACCCCGAGACCCAGCGCCAGACCCAGAATCGACTGCTCGTCGAGCAGCGTGTCGAACACCCGGGCCGCGCCGAAGCGGCGTTGCAGGCCGCGGGTCACGCCGTACACCCCGCCCTTGCGGGCCACGTCCTCCCCGAACACCAGCAGGTTCGGCCGGCTGGCGAGCAGCTCGGCGAGGGTCCGGTTGATCGACTGCGCCAGAGTGAGCGGCCCCTCCTGCTCCGGCGGCCGCTCACCGAACGCCTCGCCGCGCGCCTCGGAAGTGGCCGCGGCAGCCCGGGCGATCCGGTCCGGCCGCCGGGGCGCCAGCGGAGCCATCACCTGCGCGGTGTCGGCCAGCCCAGGCTCGTCCCGCACCTCCTCGGCCGCTTTCGCGACCTCGGCGCGCATCGCTTCGTACCGGTCGATGACGTCCTGCGCTGTGACGGTCCCCGATGCCACAAGAATTTCAGCGGTACGCAGCAGCGGGTCCCGCCGGTAGTCCGCGACAATCTCCGCCTGCGTCCGGTACGCCAGCTCGGCGTCCGAGCCGGCGTGACCGAGCAGTCGCACCATCCGCAGGTGCAGCAGCGCGGGAGCGCGCCGGGTCCTGACGAGCTCCGCCGCCCGTACCGCCGCCTCGTGCACCGCCACCAGGTCGGTGCCGTCCGCGGCGACATACTCCAGCCCCGCCCGTCCCCGGTACGCCGCCGCGATCCAGTCCGGCGGGGTCGGCACGCTGATCCCGATCCCGTTGTCCTCGCAGACCAGCAGCAGCGGCAACGGCAACCCTTGATGCGCGCAGTAGCAGGCGGCGTTGATCGCTCCGGCGGCGGTGGAGTGGTTCGCCGACGCGTCGCCGAAGCTGCAGACGGTCAACGCATCGGAGGACCACGGCAAGGACACGCCCAGCTTCGGAGCGCGGCCCAGCGCGAAGGCGACGCCCAGCGCCCGGGGCAGGTGCGAGGCGATCGTGGAGGTCTGCGGGATCACGTGCAGATCGGCGTGGCCGAACACCTTGTGCCGGCCACCCGCGATCGGCTCGCTCGCGGCGGCCACCAACCCGAGCAGGATGTCCCGGATGCCGCTGCGCAGCCCGTGGCGCTGTACCGCGCGTACCAGATAGAAGGCGCCGGAACGGTAGTGCAACAGCGCGGGATCATCGGGCCGCAACGCCGCAGCGACCGCCGCATTGGCCTCGTGTCCGGACGAGCCGATCGTGTAGAAGCCCCGCCCCTCACGCTGTAACTGCCGCGCCGCGAAGTCGAGGTGCCGGCTGGCGAGCTGCGCGTCGAACAGCTCCAGCAGTCGGTCGCCGGTCAGATCACCCGGGTCGGCGGAACCACCCCGGGACAGCGCGGCGACCGAGTCCAGGAAATGCCGGTCGAGCTCTTCGCTCATTCCGGCAGTCGGAAGTCGAGGTCGGGGACCGGCTCGGCGACGTCCATCTGGGCTTTCTGCAGCCGGCCCGAGTGGTCCCAGTTCATCGACTGCCAGCGGGTGAACTGGTCCAGCACCCACTGCCCGGAGAGCCGGCCGCCGTTGCCGGACTTGCCGTTGCCGCCGAACGGCAGGTGCGCCTCCGCACCCGAGGTGGAGTTGTTCACGCTGACCATCCCGGCGCCGATGCCGCTGCGGTACCGGAACACGTCCTGCGGGTCGCGGGTGTAGATCGCGGCGGACAGCCCGTACCCGGGCGCGTTGGCCAGCTCGATCGCCTCGTCCAGGGTGTCGTACGCGGTCACCCCGACGATGGGTCCGAAGGTCTCCTGCGAGAAGAGCTTGTCGTCCGGGCGTACCCCGTCGACGATCGCCGGGTGGTAGAAGAGCCCCGCCTCGGGGTCCCCGACGAAGCCGTCGCGGGGGTTGGCCGCGCTGATCCGGCCGAGCGCCGTCGAGCCGGAAACCCGGTGGTGGTCGGCGATCCAGCCCAGATAGCCCTCGTACCGCTCGGCGAACTTCTCGCTGATCATCGGGCCATACAGCACGTCCTGGAACGGGTCCCCGATCGCCGCTTTGTCGGTGGCGGCGGTGAGCCGGCGTACGAACTCGTCGTGCACACCCTGGTGCACGATCGCGGTGCCGAGCGAGGTGCAGCGCTGCCCGGCGGTGCCGAACCCGGCGAACAGTGCACCCTCCACCGCCAGGTCCAGATCCGCCGACGGCGTCACCACCATCGGGTTCTTGCCGCCCAGCTCCAGGCACGGCGCCTGCAGGTGCCGGCCACACAGCTCCCCGATCGCGGAGCCGACCACGCTGGAGCCGGTGAAGCCCACCTTGTCCACCACGCCGGCGGCCAACGCCTGCTCCAGCCCGGCGAATGTGGTCGGACCGTCCGCCAGCACCAGGTTGAGCGCGCCGGCCGGAATCCCCGCCCGAGCGAACACCTGATGCAGCGCGAGCCCGATCGCGGCGGAGTACTCCGCCGGCTTCCACACCACCGCGTTCCCGGTCAGCAGCGCCGGGACGATGTACCAGGCCGGCACAGCGACCGGGAAATTCCCCGCCGTGATTATTGCCGCCACGCCCACCGGATTCCGGTACGTGAACAGCTGCTTGTCGGGCATCTCGGAGGGGACGGTCTGGCCGTACAGCCTGCGCCCCTCGCCGAGGAAGAAGTCGCAGGTGTCGACGATCTCGCGTACCTCCCCGAGGGCCTCCCGGTAGGGCTTGCCGATCTCCCGCACCATGATCCGCGCCAGCGCCTCGCTGTTGGCCTCGACCAGCCGTCCGGCGTACGCGATAGCACGGCCGCGCAGCGGAGCCGGTGTGGCGGCCCACTCCCGCTGGGCTGCCCTGGCGGCCTTACAGGCGGTCACGAATGTCTCCGCGTCTGCCAACGAGACCTCAGCCACCACCTCGGTGGTACGGGCCGGATTGGTCGATCTGAACTCGCCGCCCGGGGCGCCCTCCACCGGCACGCCGTCGACAACAGACAACACCCTGATCGGTCCTCGACTCATAACGCCATCCTGCCGCGCCCCACCGATGCCGCGGTAGTGCAGTATCGATCTCCTGCGGGTCAGTTAGTCGGCCGGTGCCAGCCACTGATCACGATCCGCTGGCAGCAGGATGAAAGCGGCCGCACCTTGTAGTGGGGCGGTGGCGCGGTAGTGGCGGTGATCGAGTGTGAACATCACATTCGTGAGGTACCGCGCAGCCAGCACGATGTTGAGGCAGTCTGTCGCCCCCAGCTTCAACGCCTGGTATCGGGTGTTCACCGTGATGACATCGTTGATGTCTTCGGGGTTGCTCTCGGCGAGTTCCCACGCGCCGCTGGCGACATCGGCCAGGAACCGGTTGGCGGTGGGCACACCGAACCTGGTCGTCAGCAGGTAGTCGGTCTCCGCAATGACCATGTGCGAGACGAGCATCGGGCGCCGGATGTGCGTGAGAATCTCGAGACAGGCGGCATGCTCTGCGGCGTCTGAATCGATGATGGCGAGGATCGCGCTCGTGTCAGCGATGATCACTCGCCGAACCCGCTCAGCTCTTCCGCTGCCCGGGCGGCCCAGCCCGGATCGCCGCTGGGCGCGTACCCGGTGGCGGGCATGGCCATATCCCGGCGACGAAGCGGAATCACGACAGCGATCGGCTCTCCGCGGTCGGTGACGATGAGCCGCTCACCGGCCTTGACCCGGTTGAGGATCTGGCTGGTGTGATGGGAGAGGTCGCGGACTCCGACCGTGTGCTCGCCCCGGTGGGGGGCTGGACTGCTCATGTGACCACCTTACGCGGTAGTGTGACCACATTCAAGCCCACGCCCACTCTACTCTCATGATCATGGCTCCCTTCATGTCGCTATGCGGCATCAAAGGGCTCATGATCATGGCCATGACGATGCGGGCCCGGAACGACGTGGGACCGGCCGGGTGGTGCACCGGCCGGTCCCACGCGGGTCGGCTAGGTCAGCCGCCGTCCTTCCACTGGGCGATCAGCTTGTCGTAGTCGACGGTCTCCGGCTTGCCGCGCTCGTCGGCGAGCTTCGCCACCGGAGCACCCGGCTGGTCGAACCAGTATTGGGCGTCGCGTTCCGGGTTCAGCTTCGGCGCGCACTTGCCGCCGTACCCCCGGCGTTGCAGCCGGGACAGCACCTCGTCCTGCTCCTTGGCGAGGTTGTCCATCGACTGCTGCGGTGTGGTCTCGCCGGTGACGGCGGTCGCCACGTTCTGCCACCACAGCTGGGCCAGCTTCGGGTAGTCGGGCACGTTGGTCCCGGTCGGGGTCCACTGCTTGCGGGCGGGCGAGCGGTAGAACTCGATCAGGCCGCCGTACTTGTCGGCGTTCTCGGTGAAGTAGTCGCTGCGGATGTCGGAGTCCCGGATGAACGTCAGGCCGGTGATCGACTTCTTCAGCGACACCGTCTTCGAGGTGACGAACTGGGCGTACAGCCAGGCGGCCGCGCGGCGTTCCTTCGGGGTGTTCTGCAGCAGGGTCCAGGAGCCGGCGTCCTGGTAGCCCAGCTTGTTGCCCTCGTTCCAGTACGCGCCGTGCGGGCTGGGCGCCATCCGCCACTTCGGCGTGCCGTCATCGTTGACGACCGGCAGCCCTTCCTTGGTCATGTCGGCGGTGAAGGCCGTGTACCAGAAGACCTGCTGTGCGATAGAACCCTTCGCGGGTACGGGGCCCGCCTCGCTGAAGTTCATCCCAGCGGCTTCCTTCGGCGCGTACTTCTTCAGCCAGTCGACGTACTTGGTGAGCGCGTACACCGAGGCCGGGCCGTTGGTGTCGCCGCCGCGGCTGACCGACGAGCCGACGGGCCGGCAGCCCTCCACCCGGATGCCCCAGTCGTCCACCGGCAGCCCGTTGGGGATCCCGGCGTCGCCGTTGCCGGCCATCGACAGCCACGAGTCGGTGAAGCGCCAGCCCAGGGACGGGTCCTTCCGGCCGTAGTCCATGTGGCCGTAGACCTTCTTGCCGTCGATCTTGCCGCCGCCGTTCACCTTGTTGGTGAAGAAGTCGGCGATGTCCTCGTACGCCGCCCAGTTCACCGGTACGCCCAGGTCGTACCCGTACTCCTTCTTGAACTCCGCCTTGATCTTCGGGTCGGTGAACCAGTCGTACCGGAACCAGTAGAGGTTGGCGAACTGCTGGTCGGGAAGCTGGTAGAGCTTCTTGTCCGGCCCGGTGGTGAAGTCCTTGCCGATGAAGTCGTCGAGATCCAACGTCGGGGAGGTGACGCCCTTGCCCTCGCCGGACATATAATCCGACAACGGGAACACGTACTTGCCCCGGGAGTGGGTGCCGATCAGGTCGGAGTCGTTGACGTACGCGTCGTAGATGTTCTGGTTTCCCTGGATCTGGGTCTGGAGTTTCTCGATGACGTCACCTTCCTGGATCAGGTCGTGCTTGACCTTGATCCCGGTGATCTCGGTGAACGCCTTCGCGAGGGTCTTCGACTCGTACTCGTGGGTGGTGATGGTCTCGGAGACGACGTTGATCTCCATCCCCCGGTACGGCTCGGCCGCCTTCATGAACCATTCCAGCTCGGCGATCTGCTCGTCGGAGGACAGCGTGCTCGGGGTGAATTCGTTGCTGACCCATTTACGGGCGGCCTTGCGCCCGTCCTCTTCTTTGAAATCGCTGCCGGGGCCCGTACACCCGGCCATTACCAGGCTCAACGTGAGCACGCCGACTGTGGCCCATCGGCCGTTCCGGGGTCGCCCGTCCGACCCCCATCTGAATGTCAACGACATCTGTGACTCCTCTCGGCGTGACGTCGTGCGCATGTCATCCCCATATACCGATCACCAGCGCCAGCAACAGTGCGCAGAGCAGCGCCAGCCACATCGACAGGTCGGTGACGGTGATCCATCCGGCCAACAGCACGGCCGCGCTGATCAGGCCGATGTAGAGCCGGTCACCCCGATCCGTCTCGATCCGCAGAAAACCCCGCCTGGCCACCGGCGGTGAGAGCTTCGCCCACACCGCCATCCCGCACAGCAGTACGGCCAGACTGATGAACACCATCGCGGTGGGGAAGGTCCACACCATCCACTCGAGCATGGTCAGACCCTCCCCAGCGCGAAGCCTTTGGCGATGTAGTTGCGTACGAACCAGATCACGATCGCGCCCGGAACGATCGTCAGTACGCCGGCTGTGGCGAGCAGCCCCCAGTCGACGCCGGTCGCGCTCACGGTGCGGGTCATGGTGGCGGCGATCGGCTTCGCGTCGACGGAGGTGATCGTGCGCGCGATCAGCAGCTCCACCCAGCTGAACATGAAGCAGAAGAACGCCGTCACACCCATCGCCGACCGGATCATCGGCAGGAAGATCCGTACGAAGAACCGGGGCAGCGAGTAGCCGTCGATGGCCGCCGTCTCGTCGATCTCGCGCGGAATGCCGGACATGAATCCTTCGAGAATCCAGACCGCCAACGGGACGTTGAACAGCATGTGCGCGATGGCCACACCGAGGTGGGTGTCGAAGAGACCGACGCTCTGGTAGATCTGGAAGAACGGCAGCAGGAACACCGCCGGTGGCGCCATCCGGTTGGTCAGCAGCCAGAAGAACAGGTGCTTGTCCCCCGCGAACCGGAACCGGGAGAAGGCGTACGCCGCCGGCACCGCCACCACCAGCGACATCACCGCGTTCATGGACGTGTAGATGATGGAGTTGAGGTAGCTGGAATACCACTCCGACTGGCTGAAGAACGTACGGTAGTTGTCGAGCGTGACCCGCTCCGGCAGGAACGTGAAGCTGCCGAGGATGTCCTCGTTCGGCCGGATCGACATGCCGAACATCCAGAGGATCGGCAGCATCAGGGTGGCGGCGTACAGCCAGAACACCGTACGGGCCCACGGCAGTTGCCGGCGGGCCTTCGCCGCGATCGCAGGTTGGGGATCAGCCGTCACCGCCGCTCACCTCCTGGTCCTGGTCAGCACCGTGAAGAAGACGAAACAGACCACCTGTACGACGAGGAAGTACAGCAGCGAGAACGCGCCGGCCTTCCCCAGGTCGAACTGCCCCACGGCGATCTTCGACAGCAGGATGCTCAGGAACGACGTGGCGTTGCCGGGCCCACCGCCGGTCACCACGAACGGCTCCGTGTAGATCATGAAGCTGTCCATGAACCGGAGCAGGATCGCGATGGTCAGCACCCCGCGCAGCCGCGGCAGCTGGATGTGGCGGAACACCGCCCAGCTGGACGCGCCGTCGATCTGCGCGGCCTGGAAGTAGGGCTCCGGGATCGACCGCAACCCGGCGTACGCCAGCAGCGCGACCAGTGGCGTCCAGTGCCAGATGTCCATCAGCAGGATCGTGATCCATGCGTCGGTGGAGTCCAGGGTGTAGTTGAACTCCACCCCGAGCACGTTGTTGATCACCCAGCCGCCCAGCCCGATGTCGGAGCGGGCGAAGATCTGCCAGATGGTGCCGACCACGTTCCACGGGATCAGCAGCGGCAACGCCACCACCACCAGCGCCACCGACATCCAGACCCCACGGCGCGGCATCGACACCGCGATCGCCACCCCGAGCGGGATCTCCAGCAGCAGCACCTGGAGCGAGAACATCACCGTACGCAGGAACGCGCCCCAGACCTGCGGATCCCGGGTGACGCTGTAGAACCACTCCAGCCCCACGAAGATCCGGTCGTTGTAGCTGAAGATGTCCTGCACCGAGTAGTTGACGACCGTCATCAGCGGGATCACCGCCGTGAACGCGACCGACAGCACCACCGGAAGCACCAGGAGCCAGGCCCGGTTGTCCTTCCGCTTGGTCTCCACGTGCGCGTCTGCCCCCTCCGGGGATGCTTCGCGCGGTGGTACGTCAGCCGCCTCGGGCACTTCGCCGGCGACGGTGGCGCCGCCGACGGTGGCGGGACGGTCGTTGGCCGCGGTCTCTGTCACGCCACTTCCCTCCCTTCGAGCGCGCCCACGGATCCGCATCGCACGGCGTCGCGGAACAGGAACGTGCGGTCGGCGACAAAGCCGAACTGCTCGGTGGCGCCGGGGACGTACCGGGCATCCGCGTCCGCCTTGGCGACCAGGCGGTGTCCGCCGACGTCGGCGTTCACCAGCTGGTACGCCCCCATCCGGTCTACTCCGGTGATCCGCGCCCGCAGCCCGGGCGTGGCCGGTGCCGCGCCGACCCGTACGAACTCCGGTCGTACGCCGACCCGTACCGGACCCGGCAGGAGGTCGCCGTCGTCTCCGACGGCACGCCCGACCGGAGCCTCGCCGACGCGTACCAGCCCGTCGACCAGCTCGGCGGGGATCATGTTCATACCGGGCGAGCCGATGAAGTGCCCGACGAACTCGTGTGCCGGCGACAGGAACAGCTCGTCCGGCTCGCCGGTCTGCACCACCTCACCGTCGTTGAGCACCACCACCTCGTCGGCGAAGGTGAGCGCCTCGGTCTGGTCGTGCGTGACGTAGATCAGGGTGTGCCCGGTGTCGCGGTGCACCTCCTTCAAGGTGCTGCGGAGGGTCCACTTCAGCGCCGGATCGATCACGGTGAGCGGCTCGTCGAGCAGCACCGCCGCCACGTCCGGCCGGACCAGACCCCGCCCCAGACTGACGATCTGCTGGCGCCCCGGATCCAACCGGCGGGATCGGCGGTCGAGCTGGTCGTCCAGCCCGAGCAGCCGGGACACGGTACGCACGCGCTGGTCGACGTCGGCCCTGGCATACCGGCGGTTGCGCAGCGGGAAGGCAAGGTTGTCGTACACCGACATGCCGTCGTACAGCACCGGAAACTGGAAGACCTGAGCGATGTTGCGGCCCGCGGGCGGGACCGCGGTCACGTCGCGGTCGCCGAACCAGATCCGCCCGACGGTGGGCGTGAGCAGGCCGGAGATGATGTTCAGCAGCGTGGTCTTGCCGCAGCCGCTCGGGCCGAGCAGCGCGTACGCCTTCGCGTTCTCCCAGGTCCAGGTCATCGGCCGCAGCGCCCAGGTCTCGCCGCCGTCGTAGCTGTGGCCCACCCCTTCCAGCCGGATGTCAACCACGCAGCTCCACCTCCGTCGCCGACTGGGCGAGCAGCCGCCCACCGACCTCGTCGAAGACGAAGACGTGCCCGGGGTCCACGAAGGCGACGGCGGGCTCCCCGGGGCTGAACAGCTGGGTCCCGGGCAGGTGCGCGACGAGGTGCCGCCGGCCGTCCAGCAGCAGGTGCAGGAAGGTGGCGCTGCCGGTCACCTCCGCGACCCGGATCTCGGCGGGGAACTCCAGGTCGGTGGCGGCGTTCCGTTCGATCCGCACCTGGTGCGGGCGTACGCCGAGCGTGACGTGGCGGCCGGAGGCGTGCGCCCCGGGAGCGGCGAACGAGGTGCCGAGGCACTCGATACGGCCGTCGCGTACCACTCCGGGCAGCAGGTTCAACGGGGGGTCGCTGAGGGTCGCCGCGACCGCCAGCGTCGGGGGGTGGTCGTACATGGTCGCCGGGTCGCCGACGTGCCGTACCCGGCCCTCACCCAGCACCACCGTCGGCGCCGCGAAGGTGAGCGCCTCGGCCGGGTCCGCGGTGGAGTACAGCACCACGCCGCCGGAGTCGTGGAACATGCTCTTCAGGTCGGTGCGCAGCTGCTCCCGGAGCTTGTAGTCCAGGTTGGCCAGCGGCTCGTCCAGCAGCAGTACGTCGACCGGCCGGGCCAGCGCCCGCGCGATCGCGGTCCGCTGCTGCTGGCCACCGGACAGCTCCGCGGGTCGGCGCCGCAGCAGCGCGTCGATGCCCATCAGCTCGGCGACCTCGCGTACCCGGTGGTCGATCTTCGCTTTCGGGAAGTCGCGCGCCAGCCGTAGCGGGGAGGCGATGTTCTCGTACACCGTCAGCGAGGGGTAGTTGATGAACTGCTGGTAGACGAACGCCACCGACCGCTTCCGTACGGAGGTGGAGGTGACGTCGGTGCCGTTGACCAGGACCCGGCCGGTGGTGGGTGGGAGCAGCCCGGCGACCAGCCGCATCAACGTGGTCTTCCCCGCCATGGTCGGCCCGATCAGCGTCGTCATGCCGCTGGAGAACTCGAGATTGACGTCCTGCAGCCAGATCTCCCCGCGTTGACGTACGCATACGTCGTCAAGAACCAGCGTCAAGGTGCTCGATTCCTCTCTCGTGGAGGGTGATCAAGACCGCTGGGCACAGCGTAAGAGGAGTACCAGTTGGCCGCAATAGTCCGCAATTTTTCTTCACCGCCTCGCGCCACCCCGGGCGGGCCACCCCACCACTGTCAGGTGAGGAAACCGCGGAGCAGGGCGGCGGTGCCGTCGAGGTGCTCGGCCATCGTCTCCCGGGCCGCCACCGGGTCGCCGTCCAGGATCGCGTCGACCACGGCGGCGTGCTGCTCGTTGGAGTGCTCGATGTTGCGTTCCAGCAGCGGGATCGCGTCCAGCAGCTCGTTGATCCGCATCCGGGCGTCGGCGACCGCCGAGGTCAGCGACGCCGAGCCGGCCAGCTCGGCGATCGCCAGATGCAGGCGCGAGTCGGTACGCCGGTAGCTCGCCAGATCGGCTGCGGCGGTCTCGGCGAGCCGGCCCCGCAGGTACTGGTGCTCCGCCTCGGTCAGCTCGCGGGCCGCCGCTGCCGCCGCCGCGCCGGTCTCCAGTACGTCCCGGAAGGTGAGCGCGTCGTCCAGCGCCGGCCCCATCTCGCGGGCCAGCCGGCGCAGCCCTTTCCGGCTCGGGGTCGGCAGCGTGGCGTTGATGAACGTGCCGCCGTACCGGCCGCGGCGGGACTCGACGTACCCGGCCTGCTGCAGCGCCCGGATCGCTTCCCGCAGCGTCACCCGGCTGACGTTCAGCCGCGCCGCCAGATCCCGCTCCGGGGGCAGCCGGTCCCCCGGCAGCACCACGCCGAGTTTGATCGACTGCAGCAGCCGTTCCACCGCCTCCTCGAACGCGTTGCCGCTCCGGACCGGGCGGAACACCGCCTCGTCCGCCCGGCTCAGTGGTACGACGACCTCAGCCATGACCGCAGGCTACAGCGGCGTCACGTACGCGCCGGAGATACCGCCGTCGACCAGGAACGTGGACGCGGTGATGAACGAGGCGTCGTCGCTGGCGAGGAACGCCACCGACGCGGCGATCTCCTCCGGCTCAGCGAACCGCCCCAGCGGTACGTGCACCAGCCGGCGCGCCGCCTTCTCGGGATCCTTCGCGAACAGCTCGCGCAGCAGCGGCGTACTGACCGGCCCGGGGCAGAGCGCGTTGACCCGGATCCCCTCCCGGGCGAACTGCACCCCCAGCTCCCGCGACATCGCCAGCACCCCGCCCTTGGACGCGCTGTACGAGATCTGCGACGTGGCCGCCCCCATCACCGCGACGAACGACGCGGTGTTGATGATCGAGCCCTTCCCCTGCCGCCGCATGTGCGGGATGGCGTACTTGCAGCAGAGGAACACTGAGGTCAGATTCACCTGCTGGACCCGCTGCCAGGCGTCCAGCCCGGTGTCCAGAATGGAGTCGTCGTCGGGCGGCGAGATGCCGGCGTTGTTGAACGCGATGTCCACCGAGCCGTGCGTGCTCGCCACCGTGTCTAAGAGCCGTTCCACCGCCGCCTCGTCGGTCACGTCACAGGTGATCGCGTCGCCTTTGATCTCTTTGGCGAGTACGTCGATGGCGTCGGTGTTCAGGTCCACCGCCACCACGTACGCGCCCTCCTCGGCGAACCGCCGTGCGGTGGCGAGGCCGATCCCGCTGGCCGCGCCGGTGACCACGGCGACCCGATCCCGCAAACGCTGCATGCTCACTCCTCCGTGGGGATGAAGACGTTCTTGACGTCGGTGAACGCGTCCAGGGCGTCCGGCCCCAGCTCGCGACCGAGCCCGGACTGCTTGAACCCACCGAACGGGGTGGAGTGGCGTACCGAGGCGTGCGAGTTGACCGACAGGTTCCCGGCCTCCACCGCCCGGGCCACCCGGATCGCGCGCGCCACGTCCCGGGTCCAGATCGACCCGGACAGGCCGTACGGGGTGTCGTTGGCGAGGCGTACCGCGTCGGCCTCGTCCTCGAACGGCTGCACCACGACGACCGGGCCGAAGATCTCCTCGGTGACGGCGCGGTCGGTCTCGGACACCGGCGCGAGCACGGTCGGCGGGTACCAGAACCCGGGTCCGTCGGGGCACTGTCCGCGAAACGCCACCGGTGCTTCGTCCGGAACAAAAGCAGCCACGTGGGTACGCTGCGCCGCGCTGATCAGGGGCCCCATCTCCGAGGTCGTGAGCCGGGGGTTCTCGACTCGCACCCCTTTGACGGCGGGCTCGAGGAGCTCCATGAAGCGCTCGTACACGCTCCGCTGCACCAGGATCCGGGAACGCGCACAGCAGTCCTGGCCGGCGTTGTCGAAGACCCCGTACGGCGCCGCGGCCGCCGCCTTCGCCAGGTCGGCGTCGGCGAACACGACGTTGGCGCTCTTGCCGCCCAGCTCCAGCGTCACCCGTTTCACCTGCTCAGCGCACTGCGCCATGATCCGGGTGCCCACCTCGGTGGAGCCGGTGAAGCAGACCTTCCGTACGGCCGGGTGCGCCACGAACCGCTGCCCCACCACCGACCCCTTACCGGGGACCACGGTGAACACGCCCTCGGGGATGCCGGCCTCGAGGGCCAGCTCGCCGAGCCGGATCGCGGTGAGCGGGGTCAGCTCGGCCGGCTTGAGCACGACGGTGTTGCCCGCGGCGAGCGCCGGCGCGAACCCCCAGCCGGCGATCGGCATCGGGAAGTTCCACGGCACGATCACCCCGACCACGCCGAGCGGCTCCCGGAAAGTGACGTCAAGGCCGCCCGCGACGGGGATCTGCCGTCCGAACAGCCGTTCCGGCGCCGCCGCGTAGTAGTGCAGTACGTCGCGTACGTTGCCGGCTTCCCAGCGGGCGTTGCCGATGGTGTGGCCGGCGTTGGCGACCTCCAACTCGGCCAGCTCCTCGATGTGGGCGTCGACCAGGTCGGCGTACCGCCGGAGCAGCCGGGAGCGGTCAGCCGGGGTGACGGCCCGCCAGGCCGGGTACGCGGCAGCCGCCCGGGCGATCGCCTCGTCGGTCTCCTCGGCGGAGGCCAGCTCGATCGTCGCCACCACCCGCTCGGTGGCCGGGTTGATCACGTCGTGCTTCATCGGTGTGCCAACTCCTTCTCGGCGGCTTCCACCAGGGCGGCGAACAGTCGCGCGTCGGTGCCCTCTTCGGGGTGCCACTGCACGCCCAGCACGTACTGCCCGCCGGGGTACTCGATCGCCTCGACCGTCTCGTCGGCCGCCCACGCGGCGGGGAGCAGGCCGGCGCCGATGCCGCGTACCGCCTGGTGGTGGTAGCAGGGCACGGTCAGCTCCGTGCCCACGATTCCCGCGAGGCGGCTGGCCGGGCGGACCCGTACCGCCGTGGTGCCGAAGCGGGCAGGGGCCGGCTGGTGCGCGGTGTGCCCGGCCACGTCGGGCAGGTGCTGGTCCAGCCCGCCGCCGAACGCGATGTTGAGCAGCTGCATCCCGCGGCAGACCCCGAGCACCGGCTTGCCGGCGTCGAGCGCGGCGGTCAGCAGCGCCAGCTCGGCGGCGTCCCGCTCCGGGTACGTCGGTCCCAGCGCCGGATGCCGGGCGCCGCCGTACGTGGACGGATCGAGGTCGGATCCCCCGGCGAGCAGCAGCGCGTCGACGGCGGTCACCACCTCGGGCGCCGCGGCCTGTGGCGGCAGCAGCACCGGCACCCCACCGGCGGCCACCACGGCGTCCAGGTAGCGGCGTGGCAGTAGCGCCGCGGGACGCGACCACACCCCCCAGCGGGCCTCTTCGGAGTAGGTACTGATGCCGATGATGGGCCTGCTCACAGCCGCTCGAACCCCCGGTACCGCTCCCAGTCGGTGACCGTGGACTGGAACGCCTCGGTCTCGATCCGGGCCGCGTTCAGGTAGTGCTCCACCACGTCGTCTCCGAGCGCCGCCTGGGCCACCTTGCTCTCGGCGAACAGCTCCGCCGCCTCGGCGAGGGTGGTCGGCACCCGCGGCTTGTCCGCCTGGTACGCGTTCCCGCTGAACGCCGGCTCCAGCGGCAGCTCGTGCTCGATGCCGTACAGGCCGGCGGCGATCATCCCCGCGATCGCCAGGTACGGGTTCACGTCCCCGCCGGGCACCCGGTTCTCCACCCGCAGGCCGTGACCGTGCCCGACCACCCGCATCGCGCAGGTCCGGTTGTCCGGCCCCCAGGCGACCGCGGTCGGCGCGAAGCTGCCCGCCTGGAACCGCTTGTACGAGTTGATGTTCGGCGCGAACAGCAGCGTCAGCTCCCGTACGCAGGCCAGCTGACCGGCGACGAAGTGCTCCATCAGCGGCGAGAACCCGTACGGGCGGTCCCCGGCGAGCACCGCCTCACCGTCGGTGGAGCGCAGGCTCAGGTGGATGTGGCAGGAGTTGCCTTCCCGCTGGTCGTACTTCGCCATGAAGGTCAGGCTCATGCCCTCTTCGGCGGCGATCTCCTTGGAGCCGGTCTTGTAGATCACGTGGTTGTCGCAGGTGGTGAGCGCCTCGTCGTACCGGAAGGCGATCTCGTGCTGGCCGAGGTTGCACTCACCCTTGGCGGACTCGACGTACAGGCCGGCGCCGGTCATCGCGTTGCGGATCCGGCGAAGCAGCGGCTCCACCCGGGCGGTGCCGAGCAGCGAGTAGTCGACGTTGTAGTCGTTCGCTGGCTGCAGCTCCCGGTAACCGCTGCGCCACGCCGACTCGTAGCTGTCCCGGAACAGCATGAACTCCAGCTCGGTGCCGGCGTACGCCTTCAGGCCCCGCTCGGCGAGCCGCTCCAACTGGCGGCGCAGCACGTGTCGGGGCGCCGGCGGTACGGGCGCGCCGTCCTCCCACTGCACGTCGGCGATCAGCAGCACCGTGCCCTGCTGCCAGGGCACCATCCGCAGCGTGGACAGGTCGGGCTTGAGTACGAAGTCGCCGTACCCGCGTTCCCAGGACGAGATCTCGTACCCGTCGACGGTGTTCATGTCGACGTCCACGGCGAGCAGGTAGTTGCACGCCTCGGCACCGTGGTCGAGCACCTCCTCGAGGAAGTACTCCGCGGACAGCCGCTTTCCCTGCAGCCGGCCCTGCATGTCGGGAAGGGCCAGCAGCACGGTGTCGACGCGCCCCTCCTCGATCAGCGCGCGTAGCTGTTCGACGGTGAGCATCCCCTCGGTGTGCCGCACTGTGGGCTCCCTCCGGTGGCGTACATCCAAAAGTCTAAGAGCAGACCATTAACCGATAGAAGCACCTGCCGCCCGGCCTGTCAACGAGTCGCCGGCTACCCCTTGACACGGGCCACCACGGCGGGCCAGGCTCACAATCCAATAGTTAAAGGTCCGACCGTTGCCCATTGCGCCAGCCGCGGCCGCGACCCCGCCCATCCGCTCGACGAGGGGTGCATCCAGTGGCTGACCAGCGACAACACATCCACGGGGCCGACTACGAAAGGGTCGGGGCCGACTACCTGCACCGGCGCCAGCTGCGCAGCGGCGCGGCGGGCTGGCTGCTACTGGCGGGCCTGGGCGTCGCGTACGTGATCTCCGGCGACTTCGCCGGCTGGAACTTCGGACTCGCCCAGGGCGGCTGGGGCGGCCTGCTGATCGCCACGGTGCTGATGGCGACCATGTACAGCTGCATGGTGTTCGGGCTGGCCGAGCTGGCGTCGGCGATTCCGGTCGCCGGCGCCGGCTACGGTTTCGCCCGGCGCGCGCTCGGTCCCCTCGGTGGCTTCGCCACCGGCACCGCCATCCTGATCGAGTACGCCATCGCCCCGGCCGCGATCGCTGTCTTCATCGGGGGGTACGTCGAGGCGCTCGGCCTCTTCGGGCTCACCACCGGCTGGCCGATCTACCTCGCCTGCTACGCCATCTTCGTCGGCATCCACCTGTGGGGGGTCGGCGAAGCGCTGCGGCTGATGTTCGTCATCACCGGGGTCGCGATGATCGCGCTGATCGCCTTCGTGGTCGGCATGATCCCCAAGTTCAGCTTCGGCAACCTGCTCGACATCCCCGCCACCGACGCGGTGGGCGCGAGCAGCTTCTTACCCTTCGGCATCGCCGGAGCCCTCGCCGCACTGGTGTACGGCATCTGGTTCTTCCTGGCCATCGAGGGCGTACCGCTGGCCGCCGAGGAGGCGCGCGATCCGAAACGCGACATGCCGCGCGGCATCATCGTCGGGATGCTGGTGCTGCTGGTGCTGGCCGCGCTGATCCTGCTGACCGCGCCCGGCGGCTCCGGGTCGGCCGCCATCCAGTCCTCGGACAACCCGCTCCCGGAGGCGATCCGGGCCGCGTACGGCAGCAACAACGCGCTCGCCAGCTTCGTCAACTACGTCGGGCTCGCGGGGCTGGTCGCCAGCTTCTTCTCGATCATCTTCGCGTACTCCCGGCAGCTGTTCGCGCTCTCCCGCGCCGGCTACCTGCCGCGCTGGCTGTCGGTCACCGGCCGCCGCAAGACGCCGTACCTGGCGCTGATCGTCCCCGGCACCATCGGCTTCCTGCTCGCCGCGATCACCGAGGACGGCGCCAAGATGATCAACATCGCGGTGTTCGGCGCCACGGCGTCGTACGTGCTGATGATGCTCGCCCACATCGTGCTGCGGGTACGGGAGCCGGAGCTGGAGCGGCCGTACCGCACCCCCGGCGGCATCGCCACCACCACCGTCGCCCTGGTGCTCGCGGTCGCCGCGCTGGTGGCCACCTTCTTCGTCGACCAGGTCGCCGCCGGCATCACCGCCCTGATCTTCCTGGGCTTCCTCGCGTACTTCTGGTTCTACAGCCGCCACCGCCTGGTGGCGAACGCACCGGAAGAGGAGTTCGAGGCGATCGAACGCGCCGAGGCCGAGCTGGCCGGCGGCTGACGTCCCGTTGCCCGTACCCGGGATAGTTCTGGGCTGGCTGGGTACGCGTTAGCTATGAGGCCGACCTTTCGGCTGGGGCGATTCGCCGGCGTGGACATCGGCGTGCACTGGAGCGTGCTGATCATCTTCGTCCTGATCGCCTCGGGGCTGTCCGCCGGCCGGTTCCCCGTCGCGTACCCGGGGCATCCGGCCTGGGCGTACCTCCTGGCGGGGCTGGCCGCCGCGGTGGTGTTCTTCCTCGGGCTGCTGGCGCACGAGCTGTCCCATGCCGTCATGGCGCGGCGCAACGGGCTCTCGGTGGAGGGGATCACGCTGTGGATGTTCGGCGGGGTGGCGCGGCTGTCGGGTGAGGCCCGCAGCCCCAGGGCGGAGCTGCGGATCGCCGGGATCGGACCGCTGGTCAGCCTGCTGATCGGGCTGGGGTTCGCCGCCGTCGCCACCGGGCTCGGCATCGCCGGGCAGACCGGTCTGCTCTTCGGGGCGTTCACGTGGCTGGCCGGCATCAACGTGCTGCTCGCCGTGTTCAACATGATCCCCGCCGCGCCACTGGACGGTGGGCGGCTGCTGCGCGCCGGGTTGTGGAAGCTGCGCGGCGACCGTACCTGGGCGGCGGTCATAGCCGCACGAGCCGGACGTGTCTTCGGAGGCGCCCTGATCCTGTTCGGGGTGTGGCTGTTCTTCGCCGCCGGCGGCCTCGGTGGGCTGTGGCTGGCGATGATCGGCTGGTTCCTGTTCACCGCGGCCGGCATGGAAGAACGGCAGGCCCGGCTCGGCGGCGCGCTGCACGGCGTACGGGTCAGCCAGGTGATGTCCCGCGAGCCTCAGACGGTCCAGCCGGACGTGACTGTCGCCGAGTTCATCGACCGCTACCTGCTGGAATTCCGTCATTCGGCGTTCCCGCTCACCGAGGACGGCCGACCGGTGGGGCTGGTGACGCTGGACCGGATCAAGCAGACCGCGCCGGAGCGCCGAGCCGAGGTCGCGCTGCGCGACATCGCCTGCCCCGAAGGGGAGCTCGCGCTCGCCGCTCCCGACGAGGAGCTCACCGAGCTGCTGCCCCGGCTGAGCCGCTGCGCCGACGGCAGGGCGCTGGTGGTCGCCGGCGACAAGCTCGTCGGAATCGTCTCGCCCAGCGACATCAGCCGCGCCGTCCAGCACGCGTCGCTGCGTCACGAAGCCCCCGGCCGGACGGCGTTGCCATGACCCAGCCACGTCAACGGATCGAACACAGCCGCATAGTCCGCGAATCCGGGGGTACGCGTGCAGCGAGAGAACCATGAGCGAAGAAGGTGATGGCGATGCGCGCGACACGATTCCGGGATCCCGGCGTGGTGGAGCGGTGGCCGGTGCGGCAGTCGGTCGGAGCTGGAGTGCTCGGGGCGGCCGCCGGCGCCACCATCGAGTACCTGCTAGACATCGACCGGGGGCGGGCTCGCCGGGCGCGGGTGCGGGACAAGGCCGTACGAACCGCGTACAAGCTGAACGACGGGTTGGGCGTGGTGGCGCGGGATGCGGGCAACCGCGGTCGCGGCGTGCTGTACGGCATCCGCTACCAGGTGCGGGGCAGGACGGTCGACGATGTGGTGCTTCACGAACGGGTACGGGCGACGCTCGGCCAGTACGTGAGCCATCCGCACGCGGTGCACGTGGAGATCCGGGATGGCGTGGCGACGCTGACCGGCGATGTGCTGCGCGCCGACGCGGCCCACGCCCGCCGCGCGGTCCGGAGAGTGCCCGGGGTGATGCGGGTGGAGGAGCGCTGGCGGGTCCACGACGAGGCTGACGTACCCAACCTGCAGGGCGAGTCCCGCCGCCGGCAGCCGCAGCCTGAGCTGCTGCAGCAGCACTGGTCTCCGGCTGCCCGGATGATCGTGGCAGGCGGGGCGTTGGCGACCTGGGCCGCCGCACGCCGGGCACCGCGTCCGCTGGCCTGGACACTGCGGGCCGTGGGTGCGCTGGCGGCCGCGCGCGCCGCTACCAATCTTCCGGTCAGCAGACTGGTCGGGATCCGCGCCAGCGGGCGCGCGGTCGACGTACAGGCGGCGATCTCCGTCGCGGCTCCGCCGCAGCAGGTGTGGGAGCTGGTCAGCGACTACGCCAACTTCCCGCGTTTCATGACCAACGTCCTGGAGGTACGCCACGAGCCGGACAGCCCGATGTCGTACTGGGCGATCGCGGGTCCGGCGGAGGCACCGATCCGGTTCCAGGCTCACGAGACCCGACGCGAAGCGGGCCGCGCCCTGGCATGGAAGACCGCCGTCGGCCAGCCGATCGCACACACCGGCGCGATCCGGCTGGACGCCGAACCGGGCGACCGTACCCGGGTGCAGGTCCAGCTCACGTACAACCCGGTCTTCGGCGCCGCCGGCCACGCGGTGGCGACCCTCTTCGGCGCCAACCCACGACAGAAACTGCGGGAAGACCTGATGCGCCTGAAGTCGTACGTGGAGACCGGCACGGCGCCGTCCGACGCTGCCCGACCAGACCAGCACCAAGGCACCTGATCCCCGGTTACGGCGGGCTGCCGGGCAGGTCGAACGCGGCGAACAGGCGCGCGCCGGCGACATGAGCGACGTACCGCTGGCGCCCGAAGTACTGGAGATCCGCGACGGCCGCATCGTACGCGGAGAGTTGATCTACGACGCCGAGGAGCTGCGCAAGGCCATGGCCCAACCGACCGGCTGAGCCCGCACCCAACCGCCGCCCCAGTCCGTGCGGCCAGCCAAGGAGCCCCGAATGCCGACCGGCGAAGAACTGTTCTGGGACCTCGTCGAGCCACTGCTCGCTAAGACGGCCAGGTCCTTCGCGCTCGCGAGAGCGTCACGCTGACCCACCCGCCGCCGAACGGGGCGACAGCCGCGTCAGCGCGGCACCGGCGGTCACGCCTCGGCGAGTTCGGCGAGGGGCGCCGACGGGTCGGTGAGTCGATTGCGGTCCACCGGACGGGTGGAACGGATCAACCGCTGCACCGGCTCGATGCCGTCGTCCCAGAGGTTGACGTGCATCCCGGCCACCACCCGCTCGCCGGCCAGCCAGAACGCGTAGAACGCCTTGCCGTCGACATCCCCACGGGTGAGTACGGTGTCGTACCCGCCGGGCGGGAACCAGCCGGCGAACTCCATCCCGATGTCGTACTGGTCGGTGAAGAAGTACGGGATCCGGTCGTAGATCACGTGCTGGCCGAGCATCGCCCTGGCCGCGGCGGGTCCGCCGTTGAGGGCGTTGGCCCAGTGCTCCACGCGGACGCGTTGCCCGTAGCGCGGGTGCCAGGCGTTGGCGACGTCCCCCGCGGCGTAGACGTCGGGGTCGTCGGTACGCAGCGACTGGTCGGCCAGGACACCGTTGTCGACCCGCAGACCGGCCCGTTCGGCGAGTGCGGTGTTGGGTCGGATCCCTACTCCCACGATCACGACCTCGGCGGGGATTTCGGCTCCGTCGTCGGTCCGCACAGCGGCGACCCTGCCCCCGTCGCCCCGGATCTCCGACACGCCGCGACCGAGCCGTAGGTCTACGCCGTGCTGGCGGTGGAGCTGTGCGAAGAAGCCGCCCATCTCGGGGCCCAGTGCGGCCTGCAGCGGCGCGGGCCGCGGCTCGATGACGGTCACGTCGCAGCCGTACGACCGGGCCGCCGCCGCGGTCTCCAGCCCGATCCAGCCGGCGCCGATGACGGCGACCCGGCCGCCGCCGCGGATCGCGTCGGCGAGTCGATCGGAATCCTCGACCCGGCGCAGGTAGCAGACCCCGTCGAGGTCGGCGCCGGGCACGTCGAGCCGTCGCGGTGAGGCGCCGGTCGCGAGCATCACCTTGCTGTAGCCGATCGACTCGCCGTCATCGAGTTGTACGTGGTGTGCGGCGCGGTCGACGCCGGTGACACGGCGGCCGAGCAGCAGCTCCACGGAGTGTTTGTCGTACCAGCCCTCGTCGTGCACGTAGAGCTTGGCCCTGTCGTCTTTGCCGAGCAGGTAGCCCTTGGAAAGCGGAGGCCTTTCGTACGGCCGCTCAGGCTCCTCGCCGACGAGGACCACTCTGCCGGTGAACCCCTCCTCGCGCAGAGTCTGCGCCGCCTTGGCGCCGGTCAGGCTGGCGCCGACGACCACGAAGGTCTGATCGATCTCCATCGCTCCTCCGTTCGATTTGTGGTAGAGGGGTCTCGTCAGGCCTCAGCCGCCGACACCCGCCAGGGAGAAGAACTCCTGCCGGGAACGGGGGTCCTGACGGAGTACGCCCTGCAGCGCCGAGGTCACCGTACGGGCGCCGGTGGCCTGCACCCCGCGCAGCGACATGCACATGTGCTCGGCTTCGATGACCACCCCGACACCCTTCGGCGCCAGGTGCTCCTGCAGCCAGTCGGCGACCTGTTTGGTCAGCCGTTCCTGGACCTGCAGGTCCCGGGCGAACAGCTCGACCACCCGAGCCAGCTTCGACAACCCGAGGATCCGTGCGCCGGGCAGGTAACCGACGTGCGCGACGCCGTGAAACGGCAGCAGATGGTGCTGGCACAACGACTGCACCGGGATGCTCTTGGCCAGCACCAGCTCGTCGTAGCCCTCGTCGTTCGGGAACGTGGTGAGGCTGAACTCCCGCGGCGTGAGCAGCTCGGCGTACGAGCGGGCCACCCGCCGCGGAGTGTCGGCCAGGCGCTCGGAGGACGGATCGCGGCCCAGGGCCACGAGCAGGTCGGCGATCGCACGCTCCGCGGCGGGCAGATCGATGTCCTCCCGGTCGTGGACCACCTTCAGTCGCCGAGGCGGGGCTTGCGGGTCAGGGCCCTCGTACAACCCGAACTCGCTACGAACGGCGCTCATCTGGCCCTCCTTCTAACACCAACATGGGTTAACGTTAGAGGTGAGACTCTCTTCAGTCAACCTTGGTGGTTTTTAGAATGAACGCTGTGGACGAAGCTCGGGAGTGGGGCGTCGCCGCTGTCGCGGCGCTCGACGAGCCGACCCGGCGCCGGGTGTACGACCACGTGGTGCGCCAGCCCACGCCGGTCAGCCGCGACGAGGCGGCCGCCGCGCTGGGACTCCCCCGTACGACGGCGGCGTTCCACCTCGACCAGCTGGTGAAGGTCGGGCTGCTCGACGTGGCGTACCAGCGACTGAGCGGCCGCACCGGTCCGGGCGCGGGACGGCCGGCGAAGCTGTACCACCGGTCGCGGCGGCAGGTCGCCGTGTCGGTCCCGGAACGCCGGTACGACCTCGCGGGACGGCTGCTGGCCGCCGCCGTCGAGGAGGCGGACGAGTCGAGCGAGTCGCCGCGGACCGTGCTGCACCGCCGCGCGCGTGAGCTGGGACAGCGGCTCGGCGAGGCGGCGACCGCCGGACACGACGCCGCCCAGGGCCGAGACACTGTGCTGCGGGTGCTGGAGGAGCACGGCTTCGAACCACGCATCGAGAACACCGACGTGGTGCTGGGCAACTGCCCCTTCCACACCCTGGCGCACCAGCACACCGAGCTGGTCTGCGGCATGAATCTATGCCTGCTCGGCGGGCTGCTGGACGGCCTCGCCACCACCGGCCTGCGTGCCCGGCTCGACCCCACGCCGGATCACTGCTGCGTACGCCTGCAAGCGGGCAGTTGACCGCGCTCAACCCGCCGGGGCCGTAGCAGCGCCGTACCGGCGGAGGTCTTGTCGGGGTGCCGCCCGAGCTCCAGCGACACCGATAGTGGGGGTGCGCCCGGGCGGGCGCACCCCCGTGCTGGCCTGAAGTTATTGACCGCGGCTGGCGGGATCTACCCGTGCCCAGCGCAGCAGGTCGGTGATCTTGAAGGTGCCGGGGGTCTGGCTCGGCAGGGACGGCCGGAACCCGGTGTTGAGGTACGAGTACTCGTCGAGCTTCAGCAGTCCCAGGATCGTCTCCGCGACGATGCGCCCGCCGACCGGACCGAGCCGCCGGCCGTCGTTGAAGACCTCCGCCTCGCGCAGGACGTAGTACCACAGCGGGGTGCTGGCCTCCAGCCCGAGCCCGAAGGGCTTGAGCTCCGGGAAGTAGCCGGAGCCGAGCACCGGCGTGCCGGTGTGCGCGGCGATCCGCTGCCCGGACGGTAGCGACCAGGTGAGGTGCCGCAGCAGGTTGCGCTGCGGCAGCGCGGTTATCGTCAGCTCGCTGCCCGGGATCGTCCGCAGCGGCAGCCGGAACAGCGCAGTCGAGATGCGGGTGTCGACCCGCTTGTTCGGGCGTACGTGCTGGGTCTTGTCTCCGCCGAAGTCGAAGAAGGTCTGCCAGCCGATGAACCGGCGCGGCGCCCGGGCACCGCCGCGCAGGTCGACCGGGTCGGTCTGGCCCTCGCCCGCCGGGTCGAAGATGAACCCGAAGAACGCCGGCGCTCCCGTGTTGGGATCGCCGCCGGGGTCGCCTTGCAGGTTCGCCCGGTACGAGGGCCGCACCATGCTGTGCCCGAACCGGTACGTGCCGGTCTGGAACTCCACCGGCACCGTGGGCCGGCTGAACCGGTACCACCGCCGGCCGTTGCGGAGGATGTCGTCGACCAGCGCCCGGCCGACGAACTGCGGCAGGAACTCATTCACCACGATCCACTGCCAGTGGTGGATGATCGTGCGCCGGGAGTAGAACCAGACGTCCCCCGGCAGGTTGTTCTGCCGCCGGTGGTCCACGGTCCGGTTGTGGGCGAGCAGAAAAGCGGCGTGCAGTCCGCTGATGATCAGGTTCTCGTCGTTACGTTCATCCGCGATGATCGCGGTGCCGTTGCTGTTGCGGGGCAGGTCCTCGAAGCGCCCGCCGCTCTCGATCCGGAACTTGGCGCGGTCCGACGACTGGTAGAGCTGCGGGCTGACCGAGGGCCCGCCGCCGTACACGGCGTCGAGCTCCAACCGGGCGTCCCGCACGTTGCGGGTCTGGGTGGGCTCGGCGACCACACCGAGCCGGGACGTGAGGTCGAAAGTGATGTCGTGGTCCAGGAACTGGCCCACGAAGGTGGTCCCGGCGGTCATGTCGGCGACATTCTGGTCGCGGTTGTTGGGGCTGAGCTCCGGGTTGGTGATCAGCCGGACGGGGCCCTCCTGCAAGGGGTCCTTGGCGTCCAGCAGGCCACCCGGTTTTCCGATCTCGAGCATGGCGTTGCGTACCGCCGAAGAGGTGGGGTCCGCGAAGGCTGGCAGCTGGAAGATCCGGCTGAACCGGGGGTCGGGTGCGGCAGTAGCGACGGGCCCCTCGACCTCGGCGGCGAGGGCTTCGACGTCGGTGAGCAGCAGAGCGCCGGCGAGACCGGCGCCGACGCCGCCGAGCAACTGGCGGCGACCGATGGTGGGTAGTCCCTGGTCTGGGCTTGCCATGGCTGTCTCCGATGGCTTGATGTGCCGGTGACCCCGGGGAGGCGGTGTCGGCGCGCGCCATGGATCGCCGGGCGTGGCGGACCTCGCGCTCGGCTCTGAAGTTCAGGGAGATTGCGCACGCAGGATCTCCTGCCGGGGGTGCGTACCGACGCTGTTCGACCCTGACGCGACGTGAGCGCCCCGCGCCCGCATGCGAGGGTACGGGCGCGAGGCGGCCGTCAGCCGCGCCAGGCAGCGTGGTGGCAGGCGCGACCGGCTAGGGAGCAGTACGTCGTTGGATGATGCCGTCGGCGGGCAGTGACCGAGCCTGTCGACGAAGCGTTGGCCTTCTCGGCGCAGACCTGACCTTGTCCCAGCCAGGCCGATTCGACGCTGGCCATCTCGCCTCCCCAGGTGCCCAATACCTTGCTGTATTGGACTTGTCAAGCATCGTGGCGCGTCAACCACACAGCGTCAATACATTGGCCTTGATCGATTAGGTTTCTTAACTAGGGGTGCCGTAGACGCTCACCTCCGTGAGGTGGAAGGTGCTGTTGGCCGTGTTGCTGAAGCCCACCACCCGGACGTACCTGGCCTGCGCCTCCGTGTACGTCGTGTCGCCCGCGTCGGTCGCCGGACGTGGCCCGCTCCGGCCGCCCAGGGTGTACCAGTGGGTGCCATCGAGGCTGCCCTCCAGGCGGTACGTATACCACCGGGTGCCGTCGACGTAGTTGCGGACGTTGATCAGCGACACGTCGTTCACCGCACCGAGGTCGACCCGCCACCAGGTGCTGCCGAGGGTCAGCGGCCCACCCCAGTACGGCCGGTTGGCACGGCTGCCGTCGTTGGCGGCGGTGGGTGGCCGGCCGTTCTCGTAGTTCAGCGCGGTGACCGGCTTGCGCAGGCTCTGCAGGGTGTCGCCGGAGCCGTCGCGCGATGTCGACGGTGAGTCCGCGATGCCGCCGGCGAACGTGGCGATCGCCTCCTGGCCGGTGTACCGGTTGACCGCGCTGACGAACATCCCGACGTCCTCGGTGGTCGCGGCATCCGGCACGGTGCCGGTGCCTACCACGGCCCAGTTCCTGCCGTCGCTGCTGCAGGAGCCGGTGAGCTGGTCCCCGGACTTGGCGAGCCGTACGTGCACCTCGGGGGCGAACCCGCCGATCTCGGTGTACGAGTCGAGCTGCCCGTCGGCGTCGGAGTCCCAGCTGAACATACAGCCGTGCTCCGGGGCGACAGCGATGTTGGCGAAGCCGCCCGTTCCGGCCGCCGACAGGTCGTTGCCGGCCATCAACCCCGACCGGGTGTACGCCGACGAGCCGTGCTGGCGTACCACCCGGGTTGCCACGGCGGCACCATCGGTGAGCGCGGCCTCCCGGTAGACGGCGGCGTACTCGTTGCTCTCCCGCCACAGGTCGTCACCGCCGGCGGCGATACTGACCTCGTCACCGCGCTCGGCGTACACAGCGTGGGTGTTCTCCACTGTCCGGTACGGGTCGCCGACGGTGCCGCCGACCAGCAGCGCCGTACCGGCGGAGGTCTTGTCGGGGGTGCCGCCCGAGCTCCAGCGCGCGGTCGCGGTCAACGAGCCGACCGTGCCCGACTCCGCCCCGGCGGGGACCGTCACGTCCCAGCCGGCGGCGAACGTCCCGTCGGCGGGTACGGAGTCCGCCTCTGTCGGTGTGGTCGCCGTGACCTGGTAGCCGTCCGGGACGTCCAGCTCGATCGCGAGCCGACCGGACGGGCGCAGCTGGTTGGCGTTGCGGAAGGTGGCGGTGAGCTTCACGGTGCCGCCCGGCCGGACGCCCTTGTGGTCGATGCCGACCGCCAGCTCGCCCGCGGGCAGGCTCGCCACTGTGCTCGCCTCCGCGTACGCGTCGCCCCGCGGCTCGGCGGGGAACCGGGTGCCGGCCCGGGCCCACTCCTCCGCGACCGCCAGCCAGTCGATGGCGGCCGGCTGCTCGCCGGTCTTCAGCGACTCGGTCAGGGTTTCGAAGTAGAGCCGCCAGCGGTGGGCGTAGTAGTGGCCGACCAGCCCATTGAACTCCCGGCGTGCGTAGTCCTGCAGGTCCGTACCGGTGGCCCAGAGCGTCACCAGGGACTTGAGGTTGTAGTCCAGCGTCGCCGCCTCGGCCGCGGTCGCGGCCTGCCGGTCGGCCTCCCGCTGCCACCTGCCCAACAGGAAGTTGCCGTCGGTGGCGAGCAGCCGGTCCAGCAGCGCGATCCGGTCCAGCCACTGCTCGGTGAGCTGCTCGAACAGCGCTTCGTCCTTCGCCGCGTACGCCGCCCGGATCCGGGGCAGCTGGATCCGGCTGTGGTTGGCGAGCACCTGCCGCGCCACGTCGACCAGGTCGTAGTGGTACGCACCGGAGCCGCGCAGCGCCGGATCGACCCGCAGCAGCTCGCCCAGCGCCTTGTCGAAGGCGGCGATGTCGTACCGCAGTGCCGTGCCGGTGTTGCCGAGCCCGGGCTGGTCGCTGAAAAGACCAGTCACGTGTACGGTGTCCGCCCCGGCCGGCCAGCTGTACGCGGTGCGGGCGATGGTCTGCCAGGCGGCGGTCGCGTGCGGGTCCGCGGCGCCGTACCGCGCGGTCGCGTAGTCCGCGAACCACTCGTCCATGTCGACCGGGCCGTCCTGCCACGGCATGTCGGCGAAGAACGCCACCGCGGCCGGATTGTTGTCGATCGCCTCGGGCATCAACGCGATGCCGTTCATCTTGCTGCCGGGCCGCTTCAGCCACGCGTGGAACTTCTCGTTCCATACGGTGAGGCCGGCGCCGAAGTTGGTGTGGCCGCCGAAGTTCCAGATCGTGCCGAAGGCGTACTCGGTGCCGAAGAAGTCGGAGTCCCGGTCGGTGATGTGCGGCTTCTCGGTGATGCCGTCGACGATGAACATCTTCGACCGGTCGATCGCCTGCAGCGTCGCCGGCAGCGGATTGCGCTGCCAGCCGAGGATGGTCCAGATCGCGCCCGGGTGGGCCGTGTCGAGCGCCTTCTGGACCGCCCGGGACGCGTCGGGCACGTCGACGTTCCCAGCCCTGCCGCCCTCGTGCAGCAGGTCCATCTTGTACATCGTGCTGTCGCCGAACAGCTCGGTCTGCACCTGGTAGAACCTCGCCGCCACGCGGTCGAAGTACGGGTCGGTCGGGTCCAGCCAGTCGGGCCGTTCGAGCAGGTTCCAGGTGCCCTGCGGGACCGTGTTCGCGCCGGGGTTGCGCACCTCGAAGTCGGTGGGAACGGTGCCGAAGTAGCCGGGCAGCACCGGCGTCATGCCCAGCGAGCGCAGCCGGTCGGCCATTTTCCTACCCAGCCTGGTCCGCTGGTCGATGAGCTGCTGCGAGATCGGGCTGTCGACGCAGCACATGTTCTGCAGCAGCCACCACGCCTGGTGGCCGGGCTGCGGGATCCATTCCCGCATGTCCTGCGCGGAGTAGCCGAATTCGGTGAAGGTGCGCTGGTAGACGGCTTCCTGGCCCTCGTACACCAGCATCTCGTTTATGCCGTGCAGGGCGAGTACGTCGATCCGGCGCTGCCACTCCGGCCAGCTCAGGTACGCGCCGGCGTACCCCTCGTTGGTGTCGTTGAGCGCGAAGCGGTGGTCCACCGACGAGTCCCGCTCGACGCTCTCCGCCGGCAGCGGAAGCCGCTCGGGCAGGTTCGTCTGTGAGCCGTTGACGGAGATGTCCGCGTGGGCGACGTGCCGCAGGTACCAGCCGAACCCGGTCAACTGCACCGCCGGTGTGGTGCCGCCGATGACGAGCCGGCCACCCTCGGCGGAGACTGTGAACCGGTCCTTGCCGGCGCCCCTTTCCAGCGGGTGCAGGGCCACCTGGCCGGCCCGCGAGGCACCGACGAGCCGTACCAGCGCGTCGCGCGCCGGTGTGCTGTCGAAACCGGCGGCAGCCCGCTCCAGCGCCAGGGCAGCGCCCGCCGGCACCACCCCGAACGACGCACCGGCGAACGCGGCGAGCAGCGCGACCACCATCAGCGGTCGCAACCGGGGCGACCATCGCACTGATCGGCCGAGCCAGCGCTGACCCCGAGCGGCATCCCACGTCATGGCCCGTACCTCCGCAGGTTATGAAAGGATCTTTAGAAAGGTTCTGTGAAGGATAGTTGCAGCCCGGTGCGGTGCGGTCAAGGCAATCTTCTAGACGGCGCGGAACACTAGGGTTGTCGCGTGCGCACCGGATCGGACCGGCTGCAGGGAGTGCAGATGACTGAGCAGCATCCGGCGGGAACCCGGGTGCTACGCCGGATCAACACCGCCACGGTCCTCGATGCGGTACGGCACAGCGCACCCGTGCCGGTACGGCTCACCGAGCTGGTCGAGCTCACCGGGCTCACCCGGCCGACCGTGGCGCAGGCGGTAGACCAGCTGCTCGAGTCCGGCTGGCTGCGCCAACACACGGCCGCGACATCGGCCCAGCTGGGTGGTAGACCGGCGGTCCGGGTGTCGCTGAACGGTCGGGCCGCCCCGGTGTTGGGCCTCGACGTCGGGCCACACACCGTCACGGCCGGGGTCGCGGACCTCGCCGGCGAGCAGCTCGCCGTGATCCATCGGCCAGTACGCCGTGGCGGCGCGAAACAGCTGCTCGCGGTGATCCGTGAGGTCACCGCGGAGACGCTCGAAGCGGCCGGCGTACCGACCGGGGATATCGCGATGGTGGCCGTGGGCACCCCGGGAATCGTCGACGAGCGCACCGGCCGGGTCCTGTTCGCGCCGAGCGTGCCCGGCTGGTCGTCGATCAACCTCGTCGACCATCTGCACGGCAGCTTCGACTGCCCGATCCGGGTCGAGAACGACGCCAACCTGGCGGCGTTGGCGGTGGCGTACGAGCGGGCGCGTGATGGCACCCTGCTGGCTGTCCAGTGGGGCGAGCGGCTGGGCGCGGGCGTGGTCATCGACGGCCGCGTACACCGGGGAGCGGGCGAGGCCGGCGAGATCGGGTTCATCCGGCCGCCCGGACAACGCCGGCCGGACGACAACGGCCGCGGCCCCCTGGAGCGCACCATCGGCGCCGAGGCGATCACCGAACTCGCCCGCCGTACAGCTGCCGGGCACCCGGGCTCGGCGTTGCGGGATGTCACGGACGCGGCCGCCGTCTTCTCATCGGCGGCGGCAGGAGATCCGGTCGCACTCGCGGTGGTCGACCAGGTGGCGGCGACATTCGCACAGGCGGTCGCGCCCGCGGTGCTGGTGCTCTCTCCGCACGCCATCGTCATCGGCGGCGGTATCGCGCGCGCAGGCGACGTACTGCTGGAGGCCATCCGCCGCCATCTCGACGAGCTCACCCTGACGCCGCCGAGCCTGGAGCTGTCAGGTCTGGCCGAGAACACCGTGCTGACCGGCGCGCTGCGGATGGCACTGGACCAGGTGTGGCAGCAACGCCTCTCGGCCGTACCAACCGCACCCGCAGCCCGGCCCTGAGCACTTGACTCTGCCCCCGGCTGGTCCTCAATGCCGTTTTGCCCGATTCAGGGACCGGGCGCTCGCACCGTCGCGCAAGTCTGTCCGACGGGCCGTGCCGCCACCTCTGACGCAGGTGAAGCGGAGCCGCCCGCGCACTGGCGCGCCAACCGGGGTCCTCAGCTCACCGCCTTCTTCACGAGCGCGCTGATCTTCTCCTCGTTGGCGGCGGTCAGCTTCGTCAGGGCGAAGGCGGTCGGCCACATCGTGCCGTCGTCGAGGTTCGCTGAGGCGTCGAAGCCCAGCGTTGCGTATCGGGTCTTGAACTTCGCCGCGCTCTGGAAGAAGCAGACGACCTTGCCGTCCTTGGCGTACGCGGGCATCCCGTACCAGGTCTTCGGTGAGAGCTCGGGCGCGGCGGCTTTGATGATGGCGTGGAGTCGCTCGGCGATGATGCGATCCGGTTCCGGCATCTCGGCGATCTTCTCGAGCACGGCGCTTTCCCCGTCCGCCTTGGCGCCGCGCGATCCGCGGCGCGCGGGCGCCTTGAGCTCTTGCGCGTGCTCCTTCATCGCGGCTCGTTCCTCGTCGGTGAATCCCTCGTAGGCCTTGCCGCTCGGGGTGGACTTCTGCTTGTCCTTCATGGGAGGTCGCTTTCTGCGTGTACTGATGGGGACAACCCTCATGCTAGGAAGCCGCCGTCGGCAGCCGCTTCTTCAGAACTGATCGATCGCATCGCCGCCGGGCGAAGCCCGAGCGATGGAACACCGTACGCGTCTGCTGGAGGCGTCGTGGGGACTGACGAACGGCTGGTCGTGGTCACCGGAGCGACCGGCAGGGCGGGGCGGTGACCCGTCACCTGCTCGCGGACGGCTGTCAGGTGCGGGCCCACTTCCGGATCGTCCACGCCATGCTGTTCGAGGCGCTGACCCCCGAGGAACGAGCCGGCCTGGAGCTCGGGCTGGGCGGCCTGGTCCGGGCGCCGGGCCAGCTTAGAGGGACCCGGCGATGATCTGCTTCTGGATCTCCGAGGTGCCCTCGTAGATCCGCAGCGAGCGGATCTCGCGGTAGAGCCGCTCGGTGACGCTGCCGCTGACCAGGCCGGCGGCGCCGTACAGCTGCAGCGAGGCGTCCACGATCTCCTGGGCGACTTCGGTGGCGTACAGCTTGGCGATGCTGGAGTGCTTCGACACCGTACGCCCGCCACGCTCGTCGGCTTCCCAGGCGGCGCGTGCCACCAGCAGGGCGGCGGCGTTGCGCTTCAGCTCGATGTCGGCGAACGTCGCCTTGACGGTGGGCAGGTCGAACAGCCGGCCGCCGTAGATCGTACGGCCGCGGGCGTGTGCCAGGGCGGCCTCGGCGGCCCGGCGGGCGAAGCCGACCGCCGCCGCGCCGACCGTCATCCGGAAGCGCTCCAGCAGCTCCATCGCGACGATGAAGCCAGTGCCGGGGCGGCCGAGCACCGCGTCCTCGCCGACCACGCAGCCGTCGAACTCCAGCTGCGCGAAAGCGCGGGGCGCCAGTGTCTCGACCTGCTCGGCGACGGTGAATCCGGGGGTGCCGGCCGGCACCAGGAACGCGGTGAGCCCCAGCGCCCCGGGGCCCTCCCCGGTGCGCGCCACCACGCAGATGACGTCGGCGATGTCGCCGTTGGCGATCCACGCCTTGTGCCCGGTGAGCCGGTAGCCGTCGCCGGTACGCTCCGCGCGCAGCGCGATCGCGGCGAGGTCGGAGCCGGCGTTGTGCTCCGAGACCGCGAACGCCCCGACCAGGCTGCCGTCGGCGAGCCCCGGCAGGTAGCGGCGCCGCTGCTGGTCGGTGCCGTGCCGCTGGATCGGTGTGGCCGACAGCGCCTGGATCGAGAACGCGTAGTCGGCCAGGTCCCCGGCGTACGCCAGCGCCTCGCGCATCAGGCAGATCGACCGCAGCTCCGGGGCTTCGCCCGAGGTGTCGAGCATCGCCAGCCAGCCGTCGGCGCCGAGCGTACTCAGGATCGCCAGCTGCTGGGCGCGCGGGCCGTCGGGGTGCGGGCCCTGGCAGAGCGCCGCGTGCTTCGTACACCAGGTGTCGATCTTCTCGGCCAGTTCGCGGTGGCGCGGCGCGAAGAACGGCAGCCGCAGTATCGCCTCGTCCAGGTGACGCATCAGATCATCAGCTCGACGTCGTCGCCGGCGTTCTCGGTGAGCCGCTTGACCAGCTCGTACTCGGCGAAGAACGCGAAGCTGGCGTAGCCCCGCCAGACCCGGCGCCACTCGGCCTGCACCGAGCCGGGGCCGCTGACCCGCGCCACGTCGTCGAGGTACACCACGATCGCGTCGGCTGCCTGCCGGGCGTGGCCGGTGGAGAAGTTGTCGATCGACAGGTGTACGTCCTCGTACGTGGTGTCCAGCCCGTGGGCGCGCAGCTTCTGGGCCTCGTGCATCCGCTGCCGGCCCAGCCCGGACAGCTCGATGCCCAGGTTGAAGCCGAGGATCTCCTGGTAGAGCGTGTCGGGGGACAGCGAGAGGCACAGCTGGTGCAGCGCATACCCGTACGTGGTGTCGGGCAGCTCGGCCTGGTCGCGGAACGCCGCGTCGCGGATGTGTGGCAGCGGCAGCTCCAGGTTGTCGAGCACCTGGCGGATCAGCGTGATGTGGTTCTTGCGTACGTCGCCGAGCCCCATCTCGTCGGCGTACACCCCGAGCAGCAGCCCGTCGCTGCGCCGCTGGTAGCGGCCCAGGTTGCCGATCCGGTACGCCCACGCGCCGTCCACCAGCGCCGCCAGCGCGAGCAGCGTCTGCCCGAAGATCACCTCGTCCCGGTCGGGGATCTCGGCGAGCGGCTGGTACGGCCCGACCAGCTTGCCCCAGTAGATGTCGTCGACCCGGGCCAGCAGCGCCTCGGGGGTGTAGTCGAACCAGCTGACGTCGCTGTAGACGCCGTCGCCGCCGTGCGCGAACAGCAGCTCGCTGTCGGCGAGCACGGTCTCGGCCCGGTGCCGGGCCTGGGCGAGCGTGTTCGGGAAGTGCTCGATGTTGACCAGCCGGTAGAACAGCTCGCGCTCGTCGTGGTGCGCGGGATCGGCGTACGCCACGCCCGCGGGTCGGCAGCCGGCGATCGCGTCGGACCAGTGGCGAGCCGCTTCGTCGCCCACCCTGTTGACCGGCAGCTCGGTCGGCTCCGGGCTGCCCGCCTGCACCGCCGCCACCCACTCCCGCAGCGTCGCCGCCTCCCGCTCGTCGAAGATGCCGAACATCGGCCCCCCGAACCGGATCGCGTTCAGCAGCCGGCACCCGCCGGACGGCAGCGGCTTGAGCTGGCGGGAGCGGCGCAGCCGGATCAGGAAGGCGGTCAGGTCGAACTCCGGGTCGGCGAACGTCTCGGTGAGCGGCTCGCCGCCGACCCGTACCCGGCCGTGCTGGCGCCCGGCGTACGGGGCGTGCCGGGCGATGATCGCCGCGACCTTCGCGTCCCGCGACAGCCCGGCGAACCAGTCGGCGAGCTCGGTGAGCAGCGCGACGTGCTCGGTCTCCAGCCGCGTGGTGAGCGCCACGGCGGCGTGCAGCCGGCGCCGCTCGGCGTCCCCGCACAGCAGCAGGTACCGGTCCAGCACGGCGCGCGGCTCGTCCGGGTCCAGCACCGGGTCGTCACCGGTGAGCAGGTCGTCCACCCCGAGCGCGTGGAACGCGTAGTGCACCCCGATCACCTCGGGGAGGTAGCTGGCCGGCAGCCGCGACAGCGCCACGTAGAACACGGTGTGCAGCGCGGTCAGCGGCCGGGTGTGCGCCCGCCGCCCGAAGTCGCTCGCGGTGAGCTCGGGCAGCTCGACGCCGTTCTCCTCAAGCGTCCGTTTCCGCCGGTGGTACGCCGAGCGCTGGGTGCTCCCCTCGCCCTTCAGCCGGTAGTGCTGCCGGAACAGGTCGTTGACGATCACCGACGGCTGGGTGGCGGGCTGCGAGACCACGTCCAGCCAGCAGCCGCCGGCCAGGCTGATCGGGGCGCGCTGCCGCAGCACCGCCTCCCGCAGCTCGGGCTCCAGAGTGGTCAGTGGGGCGAGCTGGCGTACCAGCTGCTCGCGGGTCGTAGCGACGATCTCGTCGGGGGCGGGTGGTGCTTGGGCCAGGAAGGCGTCGACCACCGTTTTGGCGGTGAGCAGGCAGGACTCCGACTCCTGGTCGGTGAGCAGGTGCGCCAGGATCGCCTCCGGGCCGCCGGCGAGCACCGCCGCCGCCCGGTCGCGGGTGGCGGGGCTGAACTCCCACCGTGCCAGCGGCGAGCAGGTCAGCGTGTCCGGAAGCGTGAAGCCGTGCGCCATCATCGCGGCACTTTCCTCAGTACGGCGGCGATCCGGATCCCCGGCACGCTGGACGCCAGCATGTAGTGGGCGTCGTCCTCGATCTCCCCGGCCGCCATCCGGTCGACTAGATTGATCAGCGGATCCGCGGCGAAGCAGTGGCCGAGCCGGGCGATGTTGTCGGTGTAGAGCTGCGCGCCGGTGAAGCCGGCCTGCATCTCCTTGAGCACGATGATCGGCTTGAAGATGTTGGCGTGCAGCAGCCCGCGAACCTCCTCCAGCGCCACGCCGGTGCGCTTGTGCAGCCGCTCGTTGACCCGGCGGGCCAGATCGGAGCTGATCTCGCTGGACCAGTCCAGCTCCCGTACGCTGTGCGCCGCCGCACAGCCCTCCAGCGCGAAGTCGCCCTGGTCGGCGGTCACCAGCGCGCTCGCGGCGCCGTCGCTGAACAGCGCGAACTTCTCCATCCGGATCCGTTCGTCGGTGACCCGGTCGGCGCCGATGACGAGCACGCTGCGGTAGCGGCCGCTCGCCACCATCGCGTCGGCGGTCTGGACGCCGGAGAGCAGGTTCGCGCAGCTGTGCAGGGTCACGCCGAAGAAGTCCACGTCGTCGAGCCCCAGGCCCGTGAGCACCGTCTGGGCCAGCGTGCCGTGGCTGCCCGTACCCTCCGGAAAGGTGCTCGAGCACAGCACCAGCGCGTCCACTTCGGGGCCACCCGCGGCGCGCAGCGTCGCCGCGCCGCTCTCCACCGCCAGCGCCGCGATGTCCTTGCCAGTACGCCGGATCTTCCCCCAGCCCCAGAAGTCGGCCCGCGGCAGGATCCGCAGCTCCGCGATCCGCTCGGCGAGGTTGACCACCGCGGCATGGTCCTCCTCGATCTCCCCGATCACGTACCGCGGCGTGGTCAGGAACACCGGTCGCCCGAGGTCGCCGTCCATGATCGACTCCTAGATCAGCTCGACGTGGTGGTCGGCTTCGGAAGTGCCTGCGCCGGCGGGGTCGGCTTCGGCCGTGCCGGGGTCGGCCTTGGCGGTGCCGGGGCCGGCGGAGTCGGCGGCGATCAGAGCGCGGAGTACGTCGAGCACCGCCGCGGGCCGGTCGGCGAAGTAGAAGTGGCCACCGTCGCGCCAGTGCCGGGCCGGCTCGGCGACCACCTCGTGGCGCCACGGACCGAGCAGGTCGTCGCCGACCCGCCAGTCATCCCGCCCGTTGACCAGCGTGAGGCCGATCGCCAACCGGGGCGCCGGCCGGTACGCGTACCCGGCGATCAGCACGCAATCGGTCCGCAGGTCCGGCAGCAGCAGCTCCTGCAGCTCCGGATCCGCGACGATCTCCGGCGACATGCCCTCGAAGGTCCCCATCGCCTGGGCGAAGGCGGGGCCGTCGAGCTGCGCCGCCCAGCGCAGGTAGTCGGTGGGCAGCAGCGACGGCGGGGCACAGCCGGAGGCGACCAGGTGCCGCAGCTCCGGCAGGTGTCGCAGCCGGCGCGCTACCTCGAACCCCACCAGCCCGCCGAGACTGTGCCCGAACAGGTAGCTCGGCCGGTCCGCCGCCGCCGCAACCGCCTCCGCCGCCTGGTCGGCCAGCTCGGCGATGCTCCCCGGCGGGGTCTCGTCGCCGCGGCAGCCCCGACCGGGAACCCGTACCGCCAGCAGGTCGGCGGTGCCGTCCAGGTGCGGCTGCCACTCGGCGTACGCCCTGGGGTCGCCGCCGCCGTGGGGGAAGCAGAAGATCCGTACGGGGGCCGTCGGCTCCCCGCCCTCGTACCGGAACCAGCGCGCGTCGACCCCCGAGGTCACGCCTGGTCCTTCGCCACCACGGGGGACTCGTCGGGCACCCGCCCGGCCTCGGCCTCCACCTCGGTCGCGGCGTCTGGCTTGGCCCCGGGGCCCGCGTCGGCCGCGCTCGCTTCGGTCGCGGGCTTCGCGGGGCGGGCGCCGCTGCCCTGGGCGACCACCACCCCGGCGACGCACAACGCACCGCCGAGCAGCGTGAGCGAGCCGGGCACCTCACCCAGGAACGCCCACGAGAGCAGCACCGCGACGGCGGGGATGGCGTACGTGGTCGCCGCCATCTTGCCGGTGGTGCTGTGCGTCACCGCGTATGCCCAGGTGGTGAACGCCAGCGCGGTCGGGAACAGCCCGAGGTAGACCATGTTGAGGGTGGCCGACAGCGGCGCCTCGGCGAGGCCCGACAGCAGCGAGCCGGAGAACGGCAGGCAGGCGATCGCCCCGACCACCGCTCCGAACGTGGTGATCTGCCACGGCGAGCCGTGCCGCAGCGCGGGCTTCTGCGCCACCACGCCGCCGGCCAGCGACACCGCGGCGACCACACAGAGCAGTACGCCCACCACCGACGACCGGCCGCCCTCGGACATCGACAGGCCGACCAGTACGACACCGGCGAACGCCACCGCAATACCGGCCAGCAGCCGGCTGCTGAACCCCTCCTTGAGCAGCCAGCCGGCGAGCAGCGCCACCAGCAGCGGCCCGATGCCGACCACCATGGAGGCGGTGCCGGCGTCGACACTCTGCTCGCCCCAGTTCAGCGCCACCATGTAGACGCCGAACCACAGCACGCCGGAGCCGATGATCCCCGGCCAGGCGGCCCGTACCGGCCAGCCCTCGCGGCGTACAGTCACGATCACGCCGAGTACCGCGCTGGCCAACAGCAGCCGGCCCAGCGCGAGGGCACCGGGTGAGTAGCTGGCGGCGGCGCTGCGGATCGATACGAACGCCGACCCCCAGAGCACCACCGTCACGCCCGCGGCCAGCAACGCCAGCCGTTCGGTACGGGGCCGGGTTCCGGTCGCTGGTTCCATGCGGCTGTTCGCGCCTCCTAATTGCGGGCGGTTGTCGCCCATCATCACCGGATCCCGGCGCGCTCCGACCCGGCTGGCAGGAAGATGCCAGGACTCCGCCCCGACACCGGCCCGTAGCCACCCGACCTACGGGCGCGGCAGCTACCTGCCACCGTGGTAGCGGCTACTCCGGCGTCACCCTAGATTCGATCGGTGCCCGCGTTGTCGGTCGGAAGGGCGGTGACCTCGTGACCGGGACTATCGAGGATCGCAGGCAGCAGGTCAGGGACGTCGTGTGCGAGGTCCTGGAGATCGAGCCGGACGAGCTCACCGACGAAAGCCTGTTCCGGGAAGACCACGGCGCCGACTCGATGGCGATGGTCGAGATCGTGGCGTGGCTGGAGCAGGCCTTCGAGATCAAGATCGACGAGACCAACCTGGTCCGCATGGTCAACCTCGCCGGGGTGTACGCCGTCGTGGCCGAGGCCGCGGGCTGGGAGCAGGCCAGCTGAGCGCGATGCCCGCCGTACACCGAGCGCGCCGGGTCGTGGTGACCGGGCTCGGCGTGATCTCCAGCATCGGCGTCGGTACCGATGACTTCCTCGCCGGGCTGCGCGCCGGCCGCAACGGAGCGAAGCCGATCACCGGCTTCCCTACCGACGGGTACGAGCACTCCATCGCCTGCGAGGTGGTGGACTTCGACCCGGCGCCGTGGATCACCCGGCTGCCCGTCGGCGAGCTGGGCCGGGCCAGCCAGTTCGCGGTCGCCGGGGCCCGGATGGCGCTCACCGATGCCGGGGTGGGCGGCGCCGAGCTGGCCGGGCGGCGCGGCATGGTCGCGATCGGCACCACCAACGGCGAGACCCGCGAGCTGGACCGGCTGGTGGAGCAGGAGGTCACCGGCGGCCCCGACAGCCGCGACCGCACGATCGCCCGCCGGATCAGCGCCGGCCGACTCTCCGCCGCGGTCGCCCGCGAGCTGGGGCTCACCGACGTCGAGGCGGTCACGATCCCCACCGCCTGCGCGGCGGGCAACTACGCGATCGGCAACGCGGTCGACGCGATCCGGGCCGGCGAGGTCAGCTTCGCGGTGTGCGGCGGCGCCGACGCGCTGTGCCGCAAGACGGTCGCCGGCTTCTACCGGCTGGGCGCGATGGCGCCCGAACGGTGCCAGCCGTTCGACAAGGACCGCGGCGGCATGCTGACCGGCGAGGGCGCGGGGGTGCTGCTGGTCGAGGAGCTGGAGTCGGCGCGGGCCCGCGGCGCCCGGAACTACGCCGAGCTGACCGGGTTCGGCCTCAACTGCGACGCCGACCACCCGGTGGCGCCGAACCAGGACAGCGTCGCCCGCTGCATCGCCTCGGCGCTCCAGGACGCCGGGGTAAGCCCCGACGAGGTCGACCTGATCTCCGCGCACGGCACCGCCACCAAGGCCAACGACGTGGTCGAGGTGGGCGCCATCCGCCAGGTGTACGGGGACACGCCGCCCCGTACGGTGTCGATGAAGTCGATGCTGGGGCACGCCCTCGGCGCGGCGAGCGCACTGGCCGCGGCCGGCTGCGCGCTGGCGCTCACCCACGGCTTCATCCCGCCGACGATCAATCACGTCGAGACCGACCCCGAGTGCCCGGTGGACTGCGTACCGAACACGGCGGTCGAGGCCGACCTGCGGGTGGTGCAGAACAACGCGCTGGCGTTCGGCGGCAACAACGCTGTGCTGATCCTGAGCCGATGCGAGGACCGGGCATGACTCGTACCGTGATCTCCGGGTGGTCGGCGGTCTCGCCGTACGGGTTGACCAGCGCGGACTTCGCCGCCGGCGTACACAGCGGGGTGGTCGCCGGCGGTCGGGAGGCCGGGAGCGCCGGCGCCGACCGCGAGGTGCCGGGATTCAGCGCCCGCGAGGTGCTGGGGCCGAAAGGCACCCGCGCCATGGACCGGCAGACCGCGCTCGCGGCGGCGGCGACCGGGCAGCTGCTCACCGGCCCGGACGGCGAGCGCATCGCCGGCACC